>CACZPH010000030.1 GCA_902783025.1 uncultured Eubacteriales bacterium
CCGAAGTGCGCGTACTACTCGTACGCAATCGAGGGGCGGCGACGGCTGACAATGAGATGCGAAGTATATCGGGCGCGAAAAAGCAACGGGCGCGAAAACGGTTGACTTTTGTAGTTTTTTCGGTTATAATGCCCCATAGACAGTTCGCAAACCTCCTGTCTTAAAACAAAACTAGGAAAATAAGGCGAAAAAAGCCGGTTTGATTTTGCAGTTTCCGAGGTTTATCCTCGGATTTTTTCGTCTTAAGGTAAACAAAATGAACAGACCGACAAAATTCATCACGCGCACGGCGGTAATCGCCGCTCTGTACGCCGCGCTCACGCTCATCGTTTATCCGATCGCTTTCGGGAACGTTCAGGCGCGCATAAGCGAGGCGCTGTGCATACTCCCGCTGTTTATGCCGGAGGCTATTCCCGGATTGACGCTCGGGTGCCTGATAGCCAACCTTTTCTCGCCAAACGGAGTGCTCGACGTCGTGGTCGGCACGGGCGCTACGCTGCTCGCGACTCTTGCAACGTATTTTTTGGGCAGGATTTTCAAAAAAGACCTGGGCAAGATAATAGCCGGCGTATTGCCTGCCACGCTGTTTAACGCCGTGCTTATTCCTTTCGTTATTTTCTCCGTATCCGAGCTTGCCGAAATGTACCTGATAGCTTTCGTCGAAGTGGGCGCGGGCGAACTTATCGTGCTTTGCGTACTCGGTATCCCGCTCTACTTCGCTCTTTCGCGCGCGTCCTTTATGCGTAAAATAATGGGCTACGAACTCCCGGGCGACAAAGAAAAGAAAGATAATAACGAGATCTCTTCCGCTCCCGAAACGGTCGAAGACGATACCGCCGAAGAAGAGACGACGGGACACGGCGACTCCGTTGTAAGCGAAAGCGGCGAAAAACAGGAATAAAACGAAATCGTATATAACGAAAAACCACCGATCGCGTATCGATGGTTTTTTAGTCTTCGTAAAAAGGCGCGCGGTATTATATCCGATAGTTTTTGGCAAGTCCGCCTTTAGCGGTTTCACGGTACGAGCCGAGAAGGTCTCTGCCCGTCTCGTACATGGTGCGCACCACCATATCGAAACTTATTTTGCGGCTGTCGCTCAGAAAATTGGCGAGCGACAAGGCGTTTATGGCGCGCATTGCCGCAACGGCGTTGCGCTCTATGCACGGGATCTGCACGAGCCCGCCGATTGGATCACACGTAAGCCCCAAGTGATGCTCCATCGCCACTTCCGCGGCGTATTCTATCTGACTGAGCCCCATGCCGAAAAGTTCGGCAAGCGAAGCCGCCGCCATACTGCAAGCGGAGCCTATTTCCGCCTGACAGCCACACTCCGCGCCGCTGATTGAAGCGTTTGTCTTGATCAGATTACCTATCACGCCGCCCGCGGCTAAGGCGCGAACGACCTCTTCGTCGGTAAAACCGCGCGTTTCCTGCATATATTTGAGTACGGCAGGCACTACGCCGCAACTGCCGCAAGTGGGCGCGGTGACTATTACGCCGCCCGAAGCGTTTTGCTCGCTGACCGCGAACGCATACGAGCAAACGAGCCTGTTTTCGCGCGTCTGCGCGCTCTCGTCTATATGGCGCTGATTGTACAGGTACTGCGCTTTGCGTTGCGTTTTGAGCCCGCCGGGAAGAGTTCCGGACGTGGTGAGACCTTCGAAAACGGTCTTCTTCATGCGCTCCCAAACGCCGCCTAAGTAGTCGAATATCTCCTCGCCCTCAAACTCTCCGACGTACTCCCACAGCCGTATATTGCGGTCGGAACAGTACTTGGCTATCTCGGCAAAACTGCGGTGCGGGTAGATTTCTTTCGCCTCTTCGCTCTTCTCGCCATCTATGCGTATTTCGCCGCCGCCTACGCTGTAAACCGTCTTGGTCTCGGCTATTTTCTCGCCCTCGAAGACCTCGATCTTCATCGTGTTGGGGTGCTTGCACGCCGAATCCGGATCGAATACGACTTCGCTTTTCTTGGGCGCGAAAGTCTCGCGTATTATCTTCTCGGTGCCGTGGCCCTTGCCGGTAAGCGCGAGCGAGCCGAACAGCGTGACGCGGAAAAAATCGGCGGAAGGGAAACGCTTTTTCATTTCCTCCGCCGCCGTTTCGGGCCCCATCGTATGCGAACTCGACGGGCCTCTGCCTATTCGGTAAAGATACCTGAGCGACTGCATTACTTGCCTTCCTCAAGGTCCATTTGCTCGAGCGCCACTCCCGCCTCACCGATAAGTTTGAGCGAAAAATCGTCCGGATAACCGCACGCGTAAACTATGCGTTTTATGCCGCTGTTGATTATCATTTTGGCGCATATGGTGCAGGGCTGGTGCGTACAATAAAGCGTCGCTCCGTCTATGCTTATTCCCATGCGCGCCGCCTGAATAATGGCGTTTTGCTCGGCGTGCGTGGCGTAACATATCTCGTGTTGAGTTCCCGACGGAATATTAAGCTTGCGGCGAAGGCACTCGCCTTTTTCCTTGCACGAAACGATTCCGCTGCTCGCGCCGTTGTAGCCCGTGGTGAGAATGCGCTTGTTTTTGGCTATTACGGCGCCCACCTGACGGTTCGGCTGAAAACAAGACGGCCACTCCGCCACCGCGAAAGCCATCTTGAGAAATCTTTGATCCCATTTGGTATTCTTCATTGCGTCGATATTATCCATAATTTTACCTCTGGTAAACCTTAAACTAAAGTATATTATAGCATTTGAAAAGGGTTTTTGCAACGCTTTTGCGCGTCTTTCGGAAATATCGCGCGTCAAAGTAAAAATTTCGCTTAAATTTCACTTTCTTTTTTTTAAATTTTTTTCGCAAAAAGCCTTGACAAAGCCGAAAAAGGGTTTTATAATATTAGCAGTCAAACGCAAAGAGTGCTAATGCTTGAAAAGATTGAGTGCTAAAATTTGACAAATTTCGTAAAATAAATTCGGAGGATATAAAAATGAAAGTTAAACCTTTGTTTGACAGAGTGGTCATCGAGCAGTTAGAAGCCGAAGAAAAGACCGACAGCGGCATCGTTCTGCTTGCAAAAGATCAGGAAAAACCGCAAATGGCGAGAGTTCTCGCGGTCGGCCCCGGCGGCGTTATCGACGGCAAAGAGATCGTCATGCAGGTAAAAGTCGGCGACAAGGTGCTTTATTCCAAGTACGCCGGAAGCGAATTCAAGATCGACGGTAAAAACCTTACCGTTTTGCGCCAGAGCGATATCCTGGCAATAGTCGAAGATTAGGAGGCAAACAATTATGGCTAAACAAATCAAAACCGGTGAAGAAGCGAGAAAGGCTCTCGAAGCGGGCGTTAATACGCTTGCCGATACCGTAAAAATCACTTTAGGCCCTAAGGGCAGAAACGTCGTGCTCGACAAAAAGTACGGCGCTCCGCTCATCACTAACGACGGCGTAACGATCGCGAAAGAGATCGAACTTACCGATCCCTTTGAGAACATGGGCGCACAACTCGTAAAAGAAGTTTCGACAAAGACCAACGACGTCGCGGGCGACGGAACGACTACCGCTTGCGTACTCGCGCAGGCTATCGTTCACGAAGGACTCAAGAACGTCGCGGCGGGCGCTAACCCCATGATCCTCAAAAAAGGCATCGCCTCCGCCACCGCGGTCGCGGTCGAGCATCTTAAGTCGATCTCCAAACCCGTAAGCACGTCGGAGGCTATCCGTCAGGTA
>CACZPH010000031.1 GCA_902783025.1 uncultured Eubacteriales bacterium
ATAACGATTGTGGTGTTATAAGAAAAATGTTAATTTCTTCGTGCAAAACAATAAAAGAGAAAAAATAAAGTGTAGCACACTATACTTTGCCTTGCAAAGTCGTGTGTTTTTGCGATGCCAAAAAAAGACTAACGAATTTTCGTTAGTCTTTTATAATGTCAAAAAAATCCCTAAGAGAAACGCCCTTTACGGTTTCCTTTTTTCGTGTTTCAGTCTTCGACGGAGTAGGACGAGAGCAGATAGGTGATAGTGTAATCCGTCTCGCCGCTCGGAGCCTTGGGCGCTTCGTAAAAGATCTTTACCGGTACTTTCGCGTTGCCGCCGGCGAAGGCTTCTTTGCCGTACCATACTTCGATCGGCGTTCCGTACGGCGCGCTCATGCGGCGCAAAGAAACTTTATGACAGGCGAGCACGTCTTCGGTGTCGAATCCCCAGCCGTTCAAAGTTTCTTTTTTGAAGTCGGTCAGCGACGAGTCTTCGGCGTGGTAGTACAAGCCGAAGTTGTCGATCGATCCGCTCAAAAGGCTTTCGTAAAGGTTTACCACTTTGATCTCGCCGACGGATTTTACGTTGATAGCGCGCGCGAAGCAAAACAAGTATTCGTTGTCGTAATTGACGTAACGCGAAGACAGGGTTTTGGTGTTTTCGAAGTTTTCGCCGTACTCGTAGGCGACGATCATTTTTTCGGGATCGGAGGAGTCGTGATACGCCTCGAATCTGTAATTATTTTTCTTATTATTGCCCGAAAAGTCCGTTTCTTTACTTGTTTTGATGCACAGCAGCGAACGGTTGAATTCGCTCTCGGAGGTAATTTTGTCGACGCCTCCGTCCGCGCGGGTAAACTCAAACTCGGTCTTATACGTGTACGTTACGTTTTCGCCCGGGTTGACGGTAAGGGTCGTAGTATATGTGCCTTCGCCGAGTTTCGTTCCGTCGGCGGAGAGCTGTTTTACCGTATATTCGCATTTTTCCGATTTGTGGTTTTGCCACGGGCGTTCGTCGTCGAACGCTACTTCGGACGTGGACGAACAGCCGACCGCAAAAAGGCAAAGCGCGAGTATTAAGATAACCGAAATGATCTTTTTCATAATTTCACCGTTTAGATTATACCACGAAAGCGCGGTTTTTGCAATAGTTTTGGCTTTATTTAGCCGGCAAGCCAAAAAAATTCGGGATGTACCGTTTTCGACTTGAAAAAGGCTTTGGTTTTATTGTATAATAGTGGCATGAAAGAATTGTTTTACAACGGATATATCGAAGCGTTCGACGCGGTAATCGAGTTTTTGAGCGGCGTCAAAGAAAACCCCGACGAAGAATACGTGGTTATAGTGCCGGACGTTTATACCCTTGAAGCGGAAAAAAGACTTATTATTCCGCGCGGGGGAAGTTTTACGATCAACGTACGATCTTTTTCGCGGCTTTTTCACGATTACTGCGGCGGGGAAACGTTGAGTAAAACGGGCGCGATCCTGCTCGTAAAAAAGATAGCGTACGACCTGTCGGAAGAAGGCAAACTCACGTGCTTTAAGTATTCGTACCGCAAGACGGGCTTCGCGAAGAAGACTTACGATACTATTTCCCGCCTTCGCGAGCAGTGCGTGCCGCCGGAGGCTTTGAGCTGCGAGGGTATGCGCCGGCACAAAATCAACGACATCCGCGCCATATACGCCGAGTATTTGCGCCGGACCGAAGGTAAATACGTTGATTCCGCCGGCAAGATCGAACTGCTCGAGCGGTATTTCGATTCTCTTGAGGGCAAGCAAAACAAGCGATACATAGTCTTTAATTACGACGTTATCAACAAGGCGACGCGTTCTCTTCTTCGCGCTGTCGACGCCCATTCTTCGGGCGTTACCGTCTTTTCGGCGCACAGGGCCCCGGAACGCGCGGCAAGCGCCGAAATCACGTGTTACAGAGCCGCAAGCGAGATCGACGAGATAAAGGAGACCGCTCGCAGTATCGAGCGCGACATAAGAAGCGGCATAAAAGCCGACGAAATATGCGTCGTTACCGAAAAAGCGGACTTCGAAAGAATAAAGCGCATTTTCGCCGATTATTATATTCCTTTTTATCTGAGCCGTAAAATTCCCTTATCCGATCATCCGCTTCCGCGCCTTATCACAAGCGCTTTCGACGCCGTGTACAGGGGGTATAAGCGCGAAGACGTATTAGAGTTCGCCGCCAATCCTTACGTGGATTGTTCGCGCGCCGAAAAGGACGATTTTTACGCATACGTATGTTCGAATTTAGTATCTTACAAGGGATTTTTCTCTCCCTTTGACGAAACGAAAGAATACTATAAAGGCGCGGAAAAAGTCCGCAAAAAGATAGCGAAGCTTCTCGTTTTATTAGACGTGAGCGGATGCAAAAACGCCACCGAGTCCGCGCTTAAAATCAAGGTCGCTCTCTCATCCGTTCCTCAGGTCGTGTGCGAAGGCGAAGTAAGCGACGAGCGGGCGCGCAAGAGCGTGAACGAGGCTTTGGACGCTATGGCTTTGGCGCTCGGCGGGGCGGGATTCGAAGAGAGTCGCGATACCGAAAAATTCGTTACCGACAGCGTCAAGGATCTTTTTAAGTCCACGGAATTTTCGATAGTACAGCCGCGAAGAGGCGTGGTCCGCATAGGCGGGCTTAACGATTTCCGCGGTCAGAGATTCGGCAAAGTGTACCTGCTCGACTTCAACGAAGGCGTTTTGCCTCGCCACGAAGACGACTGCGCGCTGCTTTCCGACCGCGATATAGCCGAACTCGAAAAAAACGGCAAGTTCGAGTTCGAGCCGAAGATCTCCGTCCTCAACGACAGGTTTAAGGACGAACTTTGGCAGCTTTTGCAAAACGATTGTCCGGTATTTTGCGTTTACGTTACCGCCGACGGCGGAAAACCCGCGTTCGAGCTGGGCGAGATACTCAACGATAAAAACGTCCGTCCTTATACCGAAGTGGAGGCGATAGAGAAACTCAAGAGCGAAAACGATCCGCGCGTTTTCGCCTCGCTCATAGGCACGCGCGACAACGCCGTCGAGAAGATTTACACGATAGACTCCCGCCGCGCCGAAAATTCGCTGTACACGTCCGTCAAGGATACGGTGGACGGGTACGTTTACGACAAGAATTACGATCTTGCCCCGCGCACGCTCGCCAAAACGTCTGTAACCGCGCTCCAGACCTTTTACGATTGTCCGCTAAGGTATTATATGGAAAAAACGCTTTCCGTCAAGGAATTCGACGACGGTTCGGTCAAGCCTTTCGATACCGGCACGCTGCTGCACGGCGTAATAGAGAGATTTTTACGGGAGGGCAAAGACAAAAGCAAGATCGACGAGTACTTCGACGAAGAACTCGAAAAACTCCCCAAGGCGAAACTCGAGGAAAACAAGGCGTTTTTCGACCGCGCGCGCAAAGAAGCGACGAAGGTATGCTCGGAGGCCGCCAAACAGCTCGATTACAGTACGTACGCGCCTGTCGCGTTCGAGCAGGCGTTCGGGACCGGCGAAGAGGGCGCGATAGCGGGCGTAAAACTCGGCTCGCGCGGCGAAACGGAGCTTGTGGGCAGTATCGACCGCGTGGACGTATGGAACAACCTGGCGCGCGTAATAGACTATAAGACGGGGGCGGAGCGGAGTTTTTCGTACGAGTCGCTCTATTACGGCAAAAAACTTCAGCTCGCTCTGTACAGCGCCGTAATGAAAAACAACGGTTACGGCGTGGGCGGTATGTTTATTCTGCCGCTGTCGTGTTCGTGGGACGAGAGCAAAAACGACAATCGTCTCGGCGGCGTTTTCCTCAATAGCGACGAAAATCTTAAGGCGCTCGATATCACCTTTACGCGCAAGCAAGCCGCGCAAAGCGATGTGGTCGACAAAATGCCTTATTCCAGGGACAAGGGCACCTGCCTTGCGAGCGAAGCGGGACTGAAAAGTATTACCGATTACGCGATACGTATGGCTTCTAACGCGGTAGATAAGATAGAAAGCGGTTACGCGCACCCCACGCCGCTCGAGGGCGAATGCGAATACTGCGCCTTCAAGGGCGTATGCGAGCGCGACGAACACGGCGGCGAACGTAAGAAGGAATACACCGAGTCCGACGCGAGAAAGTATTACAAAGGAGGCGGCAATGACTGACGAATACGAAAAGTTTACTCCCGATCAGCGCGCCGCGATTTTTTCGCGAGGCGAAAACGTCATAGTATCCGCCTCCGCCGGAAGCGGAAAAACCACCACGATGATGAAGCGCGTCATATCGCTTATCCGCGACGAAAAAGTCAAAGCCTCGCTCGACGAAATGCTCGTATGTACCTTTACGCGCGCTTCGGCGGCCGACATGAAAGAAAAACTGTTCAACGAACTTACGGAGGCGTACAAGAACAGCGGTTACGACCCGCGTTACGAACAGCAGCGCAGTCTTTTGCAGACGGCGGACGTATGCACGATAGACTCGTGGTGCCAGAAGATAGTCAAGACGTATTTTTACGCCATAAACGTGGATCCGGGCTTCGACGTGCTCGATCAGTACGCGCGCGAAGCGCTTCTTTCACAGAGCGCGGAAGAGGCTATCGTCGAGGCGCTCTCGGAGCATAACGAGAATTTCGAGCTTCTATACGACGGATTGTATTCGAGGCGCAACCACAGCAAACTCCGTTCTATCGTGACCGCGCTGTATAAATTCGCGATAGTTCAGCCCGATCCCGAGAAGTGGTTAAACAACTGCACGCGCTATTACGACGGAAACTTCAACAGACAGTACGACGAGTTTTTCGAGCGTATGAAGATCGATTTCGAAGAGGCGTTTTCGCGGGCGCAGGCGGCGGCTGTCGACGAGCCGGACGCGCAAGCGAAGGCGGGACTGCTCGAAAGCCTGAGCCGCGTTGCCGATTACGTCGGCAGGGACGGAATAAATCTTAAGACCGGTAAAATAGGCGGTAAACCTTCGCTCAACAGTAAAGTCAAGATAGCGTCCAAGGCGACGTACGCTTTCGAAATCGCCGCCGATAAAGCAAATAAATACTGCGAAAACAAGAGCAAATGCGCGCCTCAACCGATAAATCCGGCGCAGGCCGACGAAGTAGTTAAGCTTACTAAGCGCACGCTGAAATTGTTTGAGGAGAAGAAGGAGCGCCGCGCTCAACTCGACTTTTCGGATCTCGAACATATGGCGTACAGGATACTTTCCACCGCGCCGGACGTTCTCGACGATCTCAAGAGCAAATACAAGTACGTTTTTGTGGACGAATATCAGGACGTAAACCCGCTTCAGGACGCGCTTATAGGCTTGCTTCGCGGCGATGGCAATACCTTCTTCGTCGGCGACGTCAAGCAGAGCATTTACGCTTTCCGCGGCTGCGATCCGACGCTTTTTGCGGATATTTACGACGATCCCGCAACTCACGGCTTCGCCAAACCCATCAATTTCAACACCAACTTCCGTTGCGGCACCGAAATAGTCGACTTTGTAAACGCCGTTTTCGACGGTCGGATGACCAAGAATATCGGCTCGGTCGACTATTCCGAAAACCGTCTCGTCGCGGGGCCGAAAAACGGAGTGGGCGAAGTAAAAGCCGTTTTGCTGAAAATGCCCGTCAAGGAAGAGAATATCCCCGATAAGGATTACGAAATAAGCGAAGCGGAGGACGAAGACTATAAGGCGAAACGCGCCTTTGCGCTCAAGATAGCCTATGACGTGACGAAACTCATCCACGACAAGGGCGTAAAGCCGGAAGACGTGGCGATCCTTACTCCGAGCAGGAACGATTTTATCGTAGACGTATACGACTTTTTGCTCAGATCCGGCACGCCGGTAAACCTTGCCGCCGAGATAAATATGTCGTCAAACCCCGCGGTAAGACTGCTTATCGACTTCTTAAGAGTGTTGAGATTCGAGGGCGACGACGTAGCGTTCGTTTCGCTCGCGACTTCTCCGATATTCAAGATAACTCTCGACGAACTCGATACCGTCAAGCGATCGCGTTTCGGACAGATCACGCTGTGCGATAAGGCGCGCGAATACGCAAAACGCGACGACGAACTCGCGCAAAAACTCAATACGTATTTCGGATTTACCGACAGATACTATTCCATGTCCGGATTTATGCGCGTGGGCGAACTGCTCGGCAGATTCTGCGCCGAGACCGATTACTTCAACCGCACGCTCGTGCGTTTCGGCTCGGCGGCGGCACAACTTTTGTCCGATTTTCTGGACGTAACCAACGCAAGCCCGTACGGAGAGTCCGTGCAGGAGTTTTTGACCTTTGTCGAAAACGACGGCGACAAAGTAACCGTCAAGACTCACGACAACTGCGTAAGCATTCTTACTATCCATATGTCGAAGGGACTCGAGTTCCCGTACGTGTTCCTGCTCGGCAGCGAGCGCGATTACACGAAGAGCGGCGGCGAAAAACTGCCGATAAAACTCGATAAGGACCTCGGTTTCGCGCTCAAGACCATCAACGACGACGCGCATACCGTAGACGAAAACGCGCTTACCGAATTTTTGGGGTGCAAGGGCGCTTTACGGGAGAAGGA
>CACZPH010000032.1 GCA_902783025.1 uncultured Eubacteriales bacterium
GAGGCGCGTACATAATCGTACGTAACTCGAAGTCCCGAGCATCGGAACAAAGTATTGCGAAGCGTATCAGCCGCGAAAAAGCGAAAATCAAAAATATATATCGGCTTTATTCCCGAGCGCAACCTCTATCTCGTCGCACACGGTTTCGAGATACTTGGAGCAGGGCTTGGGGGAAGGATCGGTTTTCTTGGCTTCGATGAGAAGGTCGCGGCAAACGATAGTGCCGTGGGCTTCCTTCATCGTTTTGCAAGCCTCGCGAACGCGGGTATATATCTTGTTTTTGCCGGCGGGCGAAGAGTCCGAAACGCCTAAAAGTTTGCCCATTATCGCGGTCATTACGCTGACCGCTCCGCAAACGATATGCTGACCGCCCATGCCGCCGCCGAATCCCGAAAACATAGCCGCCGCCGCTTCTTCGGTCAGTTCGAGTACCGGGGCGTACGTAATCGCTATCGCCTGAGCGCAGTTATATCCGCTCTTGTAGAGCGAAACGGCACGTTCTTTTCTCGTCATTTGAGCAACTCCTTCGCCTTGGTAAGAACGTTGTCGACCGTAAAGCCGTACTTAGCCATCAGCACGTCGGCTTTGCCGGACTCGCCGAAAGTGTTTATGCCGATAACTTTGCCCTTAAGTCCTACGTATTTGTACCACGGCATATCAACGCCCGCTTCGATAGCGATACGCTTGGTGACCGACGAGGGCAAAACTTTGCTCTTGTAACGCCGGCTCTGCGCGTCGAAAAGCTCCATGCACGGCATGGAAACGACGCGGACGCGTTTGCCTTCTTCCTGAAGTTTTTTCGCCGCGTCTATCGCAAGTCCGACTTCGCTGCCGCTCGCCATAAGGATAAGTTGAGGTTTTTCGTCGCCGTAAACCACGTAGCCGCCCTTAAGCGCGTCTTTGCCGCTGCCGTCAAGCTGCGGAAGGTTCTGACGCGAACAAACGATACACGTGGGAGTTTTGCCCGACAGCGCCGAGATATACGCCGCTACGGTCTCTCTGCGGTCCGCGGGGCGGAAAACGTTGAGATTCGGCATTGCGCGAAGTCCGGCAAGCTGTTCGACGGGTTCGTGCGTGGGACCGTCTTCGCCTACGCCTATGCTGTCGTGAGTGAGTACGTAAATTACCGGAATATTCATGATGGCGCTCATACGCATACCGTTTTTCATATAATCGGAAAAAACGAAGAACGTCGAGCAGTACGGTCTCAAGCCGCCGTGAAGATACATACCGTTGCAAATAGCGCTCATCGCGTGTTCGCGGATACCGAAATGCACGTTGCGCCCGCCGCGCGAGCAAGCGTAATAGTCGCCGAGACCTTTCATATAAGTCTTGGTAGAGGGCGCGAGGTCGGCCGCTCCGCCTACGAGATTGGGCACGAGCGCCGCCATACGGTTGAGAACCGCGCCGGACGAGTTACGCGTCGCCTCGGGCTTGGGCGCGTTTTCCCAAAGGCTCTCATCCTTGAGCGCCTTGGTAAAATCGTTTGAGATAAACGCGTCCAAAAGTTTGTTGTCCTGCGGGTATTTGCGAGCGTACGAACGCTTGAGTTTGTTCCATTTTTCTTCGTACGAAGAGAACCTGACCTGCATCTTCGCTACGTCGTCGTAAACTTCCTGCGGTACGGTAAACGGCGGGTAGTCGTAGCCGAGATCTTTCTTCATCTTCTCGGTAAGTTCCGCGCCCAGCGGCGAGCCGTGGCATTCTTCGCTGCCTTCCTTAGCCGAGCCGTGGCCTATGCGCGTGCGAACGATGATAAGAGAGGGCTTTTCGGTTTCCTTTTTCGCCTCGGCTATCGCGGCGATAAGCCCGTCCATGTCTTCGCCGTCGTTTACGCGTATGACCTGCCAGCCCTGCGCTTCGTGGCGCGCGCCGACGTCTTCGGTAAACGCGATGTCCGTGCTGCCTTCGATCGTGATGTTGTTTTTGTCGTAAATTACGATGAGTTTGCCGAGCTTCCACGTGCCGGCTATCGACGCCGCTTCCGCTTCGATTCCTTCCTGCATACAGCCGTCGCCGCAAAGCGCGTAAGTATAATGATCGATGATTTTACAGTCGGGTTTGTTGAAACGCTCGGCGAGCATACTCTCCGCTACCGCGAATCCCACGGCGTTGGCTATGCCTTGCCCGAGCGGACCCGTCGAAACTTCCACTCCGTCGGTCACGCCGTATTCGGGATGTCCGGGCGTAACAGAACCTGCCTGACGGAAGTTTTTGATATCCTCCATGCCGACTTTGTATCCGAAAATATGCAAAAGCGAATACAGCAACATGGAACCGTGTCCGGCCGAAAGAATAAACCTGTCGCGATCGAAGAATCTCGAGTTCTTCGGATTGTGTTTAAGCTGCGTAAAGAGAGTATATCCTATCGTCGCGCAACCGAGCGGAAGACCGGGATGTCCGCTGTTGGCTTTGTCGATCGCCTCGGACGAAAGCACTCTTACGGCGTTTACGGTGAGTTGTTGTATCTCGTTCATGTGTTGCTCCTTGGGCGTATGCCCGATAAAATAGTTTCCGCCTTTGCGGCGGTCAAAAAAACGGCCGTATCCCTATGCGGGCGGGCGGCCGGATCTTGCTAAAGAATCATTACCAGAATGATTACGATAAGCGGCGCGACGACCATTGCCGCTACGCCTATAAGGGACGCTATGCCGTATGCCCGAGCGCGCGTCGGAAAAACCGAAACCCGCGCGAAATAGTATATTATCCCGAAAAGCGGCACCAAAAAAGCCAGCACGAGCAATAGTACGTTGGGTACGTCAAGAAGCTTTGCCGTCTCGTTGTACGTCGCCGCGCCGCTGATAAAAACGGTGTTGCCTTTCTCGAAATTGCCGCAGGAAGGACAGGTAAATTTGCCTTCGGGTAATTCGGTTCCGCATTTTCTACAAAACATCGTCGATCCTCTTTGTTTTTGTAAATATATTTTACACGATTACGCGTATTTTTGCAAGCGTTTTGAGGGCGAATTGAACGGGAATTGAGGGCGAAGAGTGATTTTGAAGAAAAAAAGTCGATTTTGAGGCACGATTAAGCATTGACAAGAGCACGCGATAAGCCTATAATTACACGTAAGGAGAAAAGTATGAAAAAACTGTTTTACGGCGGGAAAATCGTTACGCTCTCTTCCCCTCTTTACGCAAACGCCGTTGCCGTCGAAAACGGCCGCGTCATAGCGGTAGGGAAAGAGAACGACGTCAGGAAAATATGCGGGGAATGCGAAGAAATAAACCTTGACGGCAAAACGCTGATACCCGGCTTTATCGACGCGCACAGCCATTTTTCGGGCATAGCCAACCTTGCGCACCAATGCTCCGTGATGAATCTGCGCACGGCTGACGAGGTAAGACAAAAAGTCAGGGATTTTATCGCGCAAAAAGGCAAAAAACCCGGCGAGTGGATAGTCGCGCGCGATTACGACTCTAATATCCTGCCCGGCAAAAAGCATTTTTCACTCGCGACCGCGGACTCTTTCGCGCCCTCAAACCCGATAATTTTCGTCGACCGCTCCGGCCACTCGGGAATGTTTAATTCGCTCGGGCTCAAAGCGGTGGGGATACACAACGACACGCCCGACCCCGACGGCGGAAAAATAGGCCGCGACGAGAACGGCGCCCTCAACGGTCTGGTCTTCGAATCGGCGCTGAGTATTTACCGCGGTAAAGTGCCGCCTTACGACAAAACGAAAGACGAGGAAAACTGCTTTTCCGCGTTCCGTTATTACGCTCAAAGGGGCATTACGACCGTACAGGAGGGCTACACTTCGCCTTACTGGGCGGAACTTTTGCTCCGCCTGGACTCGCAAAACAAAATCCCGCTCGACTTGTATCTTTTCCCCGGTCCGATCAACTACGACAAGATAAAAGATAAATTTTGCTCGCCGACTAAGCGCGTAAAACTCGGCGGTATCAAGTTCTTTATCGACGGCTCGCCGCAACTGCGCACCGCGCTCGTGAGAACTCCGTACCTTACCGGAGAAACCGGCATAAAAACGCACAGCGACGAGGAAGTTTACAACGCTTTTTGCAAGGCGGGCAAAGAAAACAGGCAAATCCTGGTACACTCCAACGGCGACGGCGCGGTGGAAGTTTTCCTCGACGCGCTCGAAAAAGCCGAAAAGGAATACCCGAACTTAAAAAATCTGCGCCCCGTGGTCGTTCACGCGCAGCTTTGCGGAATAGATCAACTGCCGCGCATCAAGGCTCTCGGCGCAATGCCGTCGTTCTTCGTGGCGCACACCTACCACTTCGGCGACGCGCACTTGAGAAACCTCGGCTACGAGCGGGCGAAAAATATAAGCCCTACGCGCTCGGCGTCGGAGAACGGGATCACCTTTACTTTCCACCAGGACGCGCCGGTCGTCGAGGCGAATATGCTCGAAACTATCTGGTGCGCGGTAAACAGAATAACGCGCGAAGGCGTAACTTTGGACGGCCAGCAGATTTCGCCGCTGGAAGCCCTAAAGGCCGTAACGATAAACGCCGCTTATCAATACTTCGAGGAAAAGAATAAAGGCAGTATCGAGGTCGGCAAACTCGCTGATTTCGCCGTTCTGTCCGACGATATTCTCGCTGTCGATCCCATGAAAATAAAGGACGTAAAAGTCCTCGCCACCTACAAAGAGGGCGAAAAAGTATACTGAAAAAAGAAAAAACCGGCGAAAAATTATCAAACACGAAAAAAATCAGTTAAAAAAGATACAAAAACAGCCGTTTTATGCTATAATAGATCTGAACAAATAAAAGGCGGACACAAAACATGAAAGAACAAAAAACATATGAAAGACAAAAGGTCGGAAAATACATTTTAAAAGTTCTGCAGGATTTAGGCGGCACCGCTTCAAAGCAAAAGATTAAAGACGAAATCGTTGCGGATAAAAGCAACAATATTTCTTACGATAATGTTTATATACCCGTAACGTCGGCAAACGGAAACACTTATATCCCTTTTAATTATGACTTTAATTTCGGACTTAAGGACTTATTTATTCTCGGCTACATAGAAAAGTATAATCGAACTACGGATATTGTTCTTACGGAAAGCGGAAGAAAAGCGGATTACCTATCTTTCCCTAACGAAACAGAATCTGCTTTAATAGCTTCATATTGGAATAAACACCATCAAAGCAATCCCCCTAAAAACGATGAAAACCTTGAAAACACGAGCGAAGACGGCAAGAAGGAAGACGATTTAGTCGACGCCGAAAATTTACAACTGAAACTACTTGATTTAATAAAAAAATTCAGCCCTAAAAAGTTTGAAAGTTTTTCCAGAAAACTTTTATCTAAAATGGGTATATTATTTGATAATCAAAAAGGTGTTATGATGTCAAACGATCACGGAATTGACGGCTATGGGATTTTCGAATCAGATGATTTTAGAACGAATAAAGTTGTTATTCAGTGCAAGAGATATACTGAAGGGTGCGTTGGAGAACCCGATATAGATAAATTCAGAGGCGTTATTTCCAAATATTCGGCAGATTACGGTATTTTTATTACGACTAGTTATTTTTCCGAAAATGCTAAAATCGCTGCTAATCAAGTAAAGCCGACGATTACTTTAATCGACGGTCAAAGACTTGTAAGTTTTATTGTAAAATACGGACTCGGCGTAAAAGAAATCCCTGTTCCGTATTACAGTATCGACGAATACTATAGTGAAGAAAACTGATCGTAATAAAATGAGAAACAAAAAACGCAATATAAAAACCGGCTTGAAAACAAGTCGGTTTTTTCGTTTTGATTATTTTTTTCGTTTTGATTATTGTAAAGTATAATCGAAGTAATTTTCGCGGATCAGACGCGAGCAAGACGAGGCGCGAGGCGAGGGACAAGAGGCGCGTACATAATCGTACGTAACTCGAAGTCCCGAGCATCGGAACAAAGTATTGCGAAGCGTATCAGCCGCGAAAAAGCGAA
>CACZPH010000033.1 GCA_902783025.1 uncultured Eubacteriales bacterium
AAGCGGAGTCCTTCGACGGAATATTCGTCGCGGGAGCCAAGGAAAAGGACGGCAAACTCTACACCGACGGCGGCAGAGTTCTCGGCGTAACCGCTACCGCGCCCACGCTCGGCGAGGCGATAGCGGCGGCGTACGCGAAAGTCGGGACGGTAAACTTCGACAACGCGTACTACCGCAAAGACATAGGAAGAAGAGCCCTTAAGGCGAAGGAGCAGTAATGGTATATAGAATTTTCGTTGAAAAAAAGCAAAACCTGCGCAACGAGGCGGCGGCGCTCAAGAGCGAAATAGTCGACTTTCTCGGCATAAAAAAAGTCGAGGAAGTGCGGATTTTCAACCGCTACGACGTCGAAAATCTTGACGAGGCGGTTTTTCGCGAAGCGGTAAAAACCGTTTTTTCCGAGCCGCAGCTCGACGACGTTTACGAGGTTTTGCCCGATCTTGACAACGTATTTGCCGTAGAGTTTTTGCCCGGTCAGTTCGATCAGCGCGCGGACTCGGCGGCGCAATGCGTAAGCATAATGTCTCCGGGCAGCGAGCCAACCATAAGGTCGGCTAAAGTTTACTCCGTCAAGGGCGATATCTCCGCGGCGGACCTTGACGCTATCAAAAAGCACGTAATAAACCCCGTTGAGGCGCGCGAAGCGAGCCTTGATAAGCCCGCGACGCTCAAAATGCGCTTCGATCTTCCCTCGTCCGTGGAGGTTCTGGACGGGTTTTGCCGTCTTGACGACTGGGATCTCGAAGAATTTGTAAACAAGCTTTCGCTCGCGATGGATCTCGACGACGCGAAATTCTGCCGCGATTACTTTACGAAGGAGCGGCGCGATCCTACGATAACCGAGATACGTATGATAGATACGTACTGGTCGGATCACTGCCGGCACACGACTTTTCTTACCACCATCGACTCGGTAAAGTTTGAAGACGAACTGCTGCAAAAGGCTTACGAGCGGTATTTGGACGGAAGAAAGGAGATCGACCGCAAAAAGCCGATAAACCTTATGGATATAGGAACGCTCGCGGCTAAGGTTTTGCGCAAGCGCGGCTTGCTTAGTAAACTCGACGAGAGCGAAGAGATAAACGCCTGCACAGTCAAAATAACCGTCAACGTAGACGGCAAAGACGAGCCGTGGCTGTTGCTCTTTAAGAACGAAACGCACAACCACCCGACCGAAATAGAGCCTTTCGGCGGAGCGGCGACCTGCATAGGCGGCGCAATACGCGATCCGCTTTCGGGCAGATCTTACGTTTACGCGGCGATGCGCGTTACCGGCGCCGGCGATCCGACCAGGCCTATCGAAGAAACCGTACCCGGAAAGCTCCCGCAGCGCAAAATCGTTCAGACCGCGGCGGCGGGGTACTCGTCGTACGGCAATCAGATAGGTCTTGCCACCGGCATCGTGGACGAGGTTTACGACGAAGGATACGTCGCGAAGCGCATGGAGATAGGCGCGGTCATCGCGGCGGCTCCTCAACGTAACGTAAAGCGCCTTACGCCCTCCGACGGCGACGTGGTAATACTGCTCGGCGGCAGGACGGGCCGCGACGGAATAGGCGGAGCGACGGGCTCGTCTAAAGCTCACGATTCGCATTCGGTCGAAACCTGCGGCGCGCAGGTGCAAAAAGGCAACGCGCCCGAAGAGCGCAAACTCCAAAGGCTTTTCCGTAACGAAAAAGCTTGCAAAATGATAAAGCGTTGTAACGACTTCGGGGCGGGCGGCGTATCGGTAGCCGTGGGCGAACTTGCCGACGGACTCGACATAAATCTCGACGCCGTTCCCAAGAAATACGAGGGACTCGACGGCACCGAACTCGCGGTGTCCGAGTCGCAGGAGCGTATGGCGGTAGTCGTAAGCAAAGAAGACGCGGAAGAGTTTATACGCCTTGCCGACGCCGAAAACTTAGAGGCGAGCGTAGTTGCGCGCGTAACCGCGGAAAAACGGCTCAAAATGTCCTGGAAGGGCAAAGAAATAGTCAATATTTCGCGCGAATTTCTCAATTCCAACGGCGCGGAAAAGCATATCGATATCGCGCCCGCCGCTTCGCAAAAAGTCGACAAAGAGATCCCCGAAGATTTCGAGCGCGGTTATACGGCGCTTGCGGGAGATCTCAACGTATGCTCCAAGCGCGGATTGAGCGAGAGATTCGACTCCACGATAGGCGCGGGCTCGGTGCTTATGCCTTTCGGCGGAAAGTATCAGCGCACGCCCGTTCAGGCTATGGTAAACAAAATTTCGCTCGAAAAAGGCGAAACGGACGACTGCTCCTTTATGAGTTGGGGATTCAATCCCGAAATAAGCAAAGCAAGCCCGTATCACGGCGCGTATCTCGCGGTGGTGGAGAGCCTTTGCAAGCTCGTCGCTTCCGGCGCGAGCCTTGACGATACGTATCTGTCGTTCCAGGAATACTTCGAAAAGCCGCGCAAAAACCCCAAGCGCTGGGGCAAGCCTTTCGCGGCGCTTCTCGGCGCATACTCGGCGCAGATGGATTACGGCGTGGCGGCGATAGGCGGCAAGGACTCGATGAGCGGATCTTTCGAAAAACTCGACGTTCCGCCCACGCTCGTATCTTTCGCCGTAACCACGGGCAAAATAAAAGACGTCATAAGCGACGAGTTCAAGCGTCCGGGCAAAGTGCGCTTACTGCTCCCCGACTACGACGAAAACGGATTACCCAAGCCAGGCAGCGTAAAAGAAAACTGCAAAAAGCTCGTTTCGCTTATGCGTGAAGGCAAAGTCCGCTCGGCATATACACCGACTTTCGGCGGCGTGGCGGAAGCGGTGCTCAAGGCGTGCATGGGCAACGGATTCGGATTTGAGTACGATAAGAACGTAACGATGAGAGATATTTTCGGATACTCATACGGCGCGTTCGTGGTCGAGACAGACGAAGAGATCGGCGTAAAACTCGGTGAAATAACCGAAGGAAAAGCCGTCGTTTCGCCGTTCGGCTCGGTAAGTCTTGCCGCGCTCGACAAGGCGTACGAAAACCGTCTCGAGAGCGTTTACCCGTGCAGAGAAACCGAGAAAGCGAACGCCCTTCCCACCTATTCGTATCAAGCAAAAAGCGTATACGTACCGCGTTTTTCGGCCCTTAAGCCGCGCGTTATCATTCCGGTATTCCCCGGCACCAACTGCGAGTACGACACCGCCAAAGCCTTCGATCGGGCGGGAGCGGAAAGCAGAATTTACGTGATCAACAACCTCACGTCCGACGGCATAAAGCGCAGCGTCGAAGAGTTCGCGAAAGAACTCGACAAGTCGCAGATAGCGTTTATTCCGGGCGGATTTTCGGGCGGCGACGAGCCGGACGGATCGGGCAAGTTTATCATGGCTTTTTTCCGTAACGCGGAGATAAGGCGCGCGGTAAGCGATCTGCTCGATAAGCGCGACGGGCTTATGGGCGGCATTTGCAACGGGTTTCAGGCGTTGATAAAGCTCGGATTGGTGCCTTACGGCAAGATAGTCGATACGGACGAAAACAGCCCCACGCTGACCTTCAACACCATAGGCAGACACCAAAGCAAACTCGTGCGTATCCGCGTCGCTTCCACGCTTTCGCCGTGGCTTGCGGGCGTAAAGGTAGGCGACGTGTTTACGGTGCCGATCTCGCACGGAGAGGGCAGATTCTACGCGCCGGCAAACGTGATCGACTCTCTTGCGGCGAGCGGCAGAATAGCCACGCAGTACGTCGACTTCGACGGAAAGGCGACCGACGACATAAGATACAACCCCAACGGTTCGGCTTGCGCCATAGAGGGAATTACCTCGCCGGACGGAAGAGTGTTCGGCAAAATGGGACACAGCGAACGTATCGGTTCGGGCTTGTACCGAAACGTTTCCGGAGAGTACGATATGAAGCTTTTCGAGTCCGCGGTAAAATATTTCAAAAAATAATTCCCGCGCTTACCGCAATTTGTTACAAAAACGGCGGCTTTCGACAACGAGTCGCCGTTTTTAAAAAGTTATTTTGCCTAATTGTTGACATTTCGGCGGGATAGTGGTATTATTGACGCAACGGAAACGAAAACTCCGATCCGAAACACATGAAAACCGAAACATACGAAAAGGACTTCCGATGAAAGAGGAAAACACAAAAAGAGAACCGCGCAAAGAGGTTTTGATCGTCGACGACGAGATGATCAACCGTCTTATGCTCGGCAATATTATCGGCACCGATTACGACATTGTTTACGCCGCGGACGGCAAAGAAGCTTATGATCTGATACGGCGTGAAGAAGGCAGGCTTTCGCTCGTTCTTCTCGATCTTCTTATGCCCGTAATGACGGGATACGATCTTTTGACGCGGCTTAAGTCCGACGATATCCTGTCCCGTTTGCCCGTGATAGTGCTTACGTCGGAAAAGACTGCCGAGGTCGAGAACCTCAAGCTCGGCGCGGTAGACTTTATTCCCAAGCCTTACGACGCTCCCGAAGTGATAAAGGCGCGCGTCCGCAGGTCGATAGAACTCGCCGAAGGAAAACAAATAATCAAAGCGACCGAGACCGACGATCTTACGGGACTGTATAACAGAGATTACTTTTTCAAATACGCCGAAAGATACGACGCCTACAAGCCCGACGCGATCATGGACGCGATAATTTTCACATAAACCGTCTTCGCGTCGTAAACGAGCTTTACGGGCGCGACGCGGGCGACGGCGTACTTACGTGGATAGCCGGGCTTCTTAAAGAAATATCGGCGCGAGCCGGCGGGTACGCGAGCAGAGGCGGTACGGCAAGCTTTTATATGTATATCGAGCATCAGGGTAATTGCGAATCGTGTTTCTCTTCCCTTCTCGAAAATATCAAACGCGGCCCTTCGTGCGAACGCGTGGCGGTAAGAGTCGGGGTCTATTCTCACGTCGATAAGAATATAAGCGTTCCTCAACGCTTCGACCGCGCGCTCATGGCGTGCAACAGCGCCCGCAGCGATCTCGTGTCCAACCTTGCTTTTTACGACGGCAAAATGCACGAAGCGGAAGTGTTTAACGACAGACTTCTTGAAGATATAGACCGAGCGCTCGAGCAAAAACAATTCAAGGTATATTTTCAGCCCAAGTACGAAATACGCGGCGACAGACCGGTATTGCACGGCGCGGAAGCGTTGGTAAGATGGAAGCATCCCGAATTCGGTATGGTAAGCCCCGGAATATTCGTTCCGCTCTTCGAGAAAAACGCGCTTATTCTCAAACTGGATCGATACGTTTGGCGCGAAGCCATAGCCACCGAGAAGAAATGGAAAGACGAGTTCGGTTTCGCTCTTCCCGTCTCGATCAATATTTCGCGTATGGACGTATACGAAGCCGGACTTGAAAAAGAATTGATGAGCATTGTGCGCGAAAACGATCTTTTGCCGGAAGAAGTCCACCTCGAGATCACGGAGTCGGCGTACACGGACGATTCGACGCAGATAGTGGACGTTGTGGAAAGACTTCGCAAAGACGGCTTTAAGGTGGAAATGGACGATTTCGGCGCGGGTTATTCGTCGCTCAATATGCTTGCGGCAATGCCTATCGACGTACTCAAACTCGATATGTGTTTCGTTCGCCATATTTGCGACAATCCCAAGGATCTGCGCCTCGTAAAACTTATGATAGACGTTGCCCACGATATGGCGATAACGACTATAGCGGAGGGCGTGGAGACCAAAGATCAGTGCGATCTTTTGCGAAGATCCGGTTGCGACGCGGTACAGGGATATTATTTCTCAAAGCCTTTGCCGCCGGAAGAATTCGCGGGACTATTGGAAAAAGAATCCGCCGCAAGGAGGTAAAATTATGCTTACGGTCGATAAATTGCGAAACTGGGGCGCCAACGTCGACGAAGGACTGTCGAGATGCATGGGAATGGAGGAGTTTTACTTAAAACTCGTCGGTATGGCGATAAACGACGACCAACTTTCCGCGCTCGAAAAGGCTCTTGCGGACAAGGATCTCGAAGCCGCGTTCGAAGTCTGCCACGCGCTCAAAGGTATGTACGGCAATCTTTCGCTCTCGCCCGTTTACGATCCGCTGTGCGAAATGACGGAACTTTTGCGCGCGAAAAAAGACGTCGATTACTCCGTTTTGCTCGCTTCGATCAAGGCGGCGAAAGCCGGACTCGACGAGCTCGCGAAGTAAAACCGATTAAAAGAAAACGAAAAGACGCTTGTTTTTTACAGGCGCCTTTTTTCGCGAAAAAATCAATTTTACGCTATACGTATGCGGTTTTTTATACTTTTCCGTTGATGATATCGAGCAGGCGCGGCGACAAAATTTTACGCGTATCGTCGTCCACCAGGCTGAATCTGTTGCCGTCGTTTGGCGTGCTCAGATAGTTCCATACGCAATAAGGGATATCGTTTTCACCCAGCAAAGCTATCACGTCCGCCATCCAGTTTTCGCGGCTCTTTATATCCGCGTGCCGTATGGTGCCGAACTCTCCGCACCACAATACTTTGTCCGGGTGCGCTTTTTTGAAGTCGAACGCGGGTTGCATGCACGCGCGCAAAACTTCCTTATCGACGCGCTTTACGCCTTTATACGAGCCGTAGTCGTTATATACGACCTCGTGGAATTGTCTGTATCTGTCCACGTCGTCGCAAGGATATTCGAGCGCGCGGTTGTAGTACAGTTGCGCCCATTGAAGAACGCCGCGCTGATGCGTGAACTCGTGCGGCGCGTACATATGGAAAGTATATATCACGTTTTCGTCGTCGCAAACGCGCATTTTATCTATTTTATCGGGGTTGTTCCAGCAGGTGGGGCCGACGATTACGGTTCTGTCGCGGTTGATTTCACGCAGAGCGGCGATAGCGCGCGCGGCAAGATCGTTCCACTTGTCGGGATCGACGTCGAGCACTTCGTTGAGAAGCTCGAAAGCGACGTCCGGATAAGCCGAAAAACGCCTTTCGAGGCTCGTCCACAGCGAAACGAATCCGTCCTTAAGCGCGGGGGAGTCGAGAAGCGAAACTTTTTCGGGAATATCGCAATAGTTTCCTATCGCTTTGTGAAGATTCAGCACTACGGCAAGATCGCGTTTTTCGCACCAGAGTATAAACTTTTCGATAAGATCGAGAATATGCTCGCGGTAATTGCCGTCCTTATCACGCACGACTATTTCGTCGAATCCGAGACGGATATGATCCATACCCATATTCGCTATGTTTTCGACGTCGGCTTCGGTGATATACGTATCGAAATGCTCTAAGTCGCCTATCGTGAGATCGAGCCTTTTATCTTCGGGCAGGACGTTAAAACGCTTATAGTTTGTCAGCCAGCCGCCTATTCCCATACCTTTTTTCATTTTATCGACGGTCTTCATAAAAACCTCTCCCGTTTTATTGCCGTAATTATATCACGGAGAGTTCATTAAGTCAAACAGCCTACGGCAAAAAGCCGAAAATACGAGTTTGCCGCCCGCGCGGAGCCGGTCGGATTTCCCCTTGGCCGCTCAAGCCAACGGCGGTCACGGGGCGAATTTGGGCGCAAAAAGGCGTAAACGCAAAAAGTTTTTAAAATAAATTACAAAAATCGCTTTATTTAATTTATTTTATATGCTATAATTTATCTATATAGTTATGCGCGCGTATGCGCGTATAGCCGTTTACCCAAGTTAAGGAGAAGACTATGGCGCAAAAAATCGACGACAAGTACAATTCCAGCGAAATACAGGTCCTCGAAGGACTCGAACCGGTAAGGAAAAGACCGGGTATGTATATCGGCTCGACCGACGAGAGAGGTCTGCATCATCTCATCAAGGAAATAGTCGACAACTCGGTCGACGAGTCTTTGGCGGGTTATTGCGACACCATCGACGTCGAGATTACCGACGAAGGCGCGGTGACCGTTTGCGATAACGGCCGCGGCATTCCCGTCGATATTCATCCCAAAGAGGGCGTCAGCAGTCTTCAGGTCGTGCTTACCAAGCTCCACGCGGGCGGCAAGTTCGGCAACGGCGGCTACAAGGTTTCGGGCGGTCTGCACGGCGTAGGACTATCGGTAGTCAACGCGCTCTCGGAGTGGCTTGACGTCGAAGTTTACAAGTCGGGCAAGATTTACCGTCAGAAATACGCGCGCGGAGTTCCGATGACCGAAGTCAAGGAAGTCGGCGAAACGGACAAGACGGGTACGAAAGTATCTTTCTATCCCGACGACGAGATCTTCGAGACCACGGATTTTAACTACGAGACCATACGCACGCACATGCGCGAAGTCGCTTTCCTCAACAAGGGGCTCAAGATAAATCTCAAGGATTCGCGCCCGGGAAGAGAAAAGGCGGAAACCTTTAAGTACGACGGCGGTATTCTCGATTTCGTAGAGTACCTCAACCGCTCCAAGACGACTATTTTCCCCAAGACGCTGTACTTCGAGCGTAAGATAGGCGACAACACGATCGAGATCGCGATGCAGTACAACGACAGCTACAACGAAGCGGTCGACAGCTATGCCAACAACATAAACACCGAAGAGGGCGGCACGCATCTCAACGGCTTTAAGGACGCGCTCACTAAAATAATCAACGACAGCGCCAAGAAGCTCGGACTGCTCAAAAACGACGACGAAAAAATGTCCGGCGAAGACGTGCGCGAAGGACTCGTGGCGATAATTTCGGTCAAACTCACCGAGCCGCAGTTCGAAGGTCAGACCAAGACCAAACTCGGCAACTCCGAAATGCGAGGTCAAGTTGCCAAGACGCTTACCGAGGGCTTGGGCTCGTATCTCGAAGAACACCCCGCCGAGGCGCGCGAACTTATTTCAAAGACTCTTACCGCGCAGCGCGCGAGAGAAGAGGCGCGCAAGGCTCGCGAACTTACCCGCAGAAAAGGCAGCGGACTCGAAATAACAGGCCTTCCCGGCAAACTTGCCGACTGTTCGGATAAAGATCCGTCGCACTGCGAAATTTTCCTCGTAGAGGGCGACAGCGCGGGCGGTTCGGCGAAGCAGGGCAGAGACAGGCATTTCCAGGCGATCTTGCCCCTTCGCGGCAAGATACTCAACGTCGAGAAAGTCCGCCTCGCCAAGGCGCT
>CACZPH010000034.1 GCA_902783025.1 uncultured Eubacteriales bacterium
AACGATCCCGCGCAATTATACTTTTATCGTTTCAGACGCGGAGATGTACGATGAGATTTTTATCGAAAACGAACTGTACGAAGATATCGACTTCGATAAGGAAATTTTGGTAGTTTATTCATATAAAAGCACGTATATTTCCGACTATTTTCTTACCAAAGTTGTTGTCCAAAGCGGCGTTCTCAAAGTCGTTGCAAAGCGTTACCATAAGCGCGGAACATTAGACGCTTGTCAGCCGTATCAAAGATGGATCGTTATCCGCCTTGACAAAGTCGACTTTTCTTCCTTTGATTATAAACTTGGCGAGATAGACGTGTGGTAACGACTAAAAAAACGAAAAAAACCGACGTAGCAAAACGCCGGTTTTCTTTTCTTATTTTTCTTTATCAAAACCCCTTTTTTCTTGCTTTTTTTCTATCGTTTTGCTATTATATTATAGTAAGAAAAGGTTAGCTATGAACAAGTTGGAACTACTCAAAATTTTCTCCGAGTTTGACGGCGAAGTCAGCGAAGGAGATTACACGCCCGACGAGATAGTCGAGTCGGTAAGAGACGAGTCTGAGCCGAAGACGCAAGCGGAAGTCCGCGACGAGTATTTCGGGTATTACGACGACGTCAAGGACAGGACGAAAGGGCACGAGGACTGGTAAATGGACGTACTTATTCCCTCGGCTTTCGGGCTCGAGGCGGTTGTAAAACGCCAGCTTTCCCGCCTGTCCTACGACGGCAAAGCGATCGACGGCAGGATTCTTATCGGCGGCTTGACCGAAAACGACGTTGCGCGGCTAAACGTCTTTTTGCGTAGCGGCGAACGCGTGCTGATAAGGCTCGCGGTTTTTTCCGCGCGCACTTTTGACGACGTGTACGAGGCGGTTTACGAGTACCCGTGGCAGGATCTTATGCCCGTTTCCGCTCGCGTTTTGGTGGACGTAAAGAGCGTAAACAGCACGCTTTGCGCGCTCAAAGCGACCGGATCCGTCATGAAAAAGGCTATTATGACCAAGCTCGGCGACTTTTACCGCGCTTCGACCTGCGAGAGCGGGAGCAGATATATCGTTTCGCTTTCCATTCGCGACGACGAGGCGACTTTGTGTCTTGATACGTCGGGCGACGGACTTCACAAGCGCGGTTATCGGGATCTCGCGTACTGCGCCCCGCTCAAAGAAACCACCGCCGCGGCGCTTATCGACCTTACCGTTTTCGCCCCCGACAAGCCGTTTGCCGACTTGTTTTGCGGCAGCGGAACGCTTCCCATCGAGGCGGCGATGATAGCGCGCGGTATAGCGCCGGGACTGAACCGCGACTTCGATTGCGGCAAGTGGTCCGACTCTTACGCCGAGGCGATCCGGCAGGCAAAGCGGGAGGCGAGAGAGAGCGAGCGCAAAAATTCCCCCGTAATTTACGCGTGCGATATAGATCCCGAAGCCGTTTCCATTGCCCGTCGCCACGCAAAGCGCGCGCGGGTAAGCGATTGTATTGAGTTCGAAGTCGCCGATATGCGCAAATTTCGCAGCGATCTTAAGTATGGCGTAATATGTTCCAATCCCCCGTACGGCGAGCGCATAGGCGAAGAAAAGCAAGTTTTGTCGCTGTATCATGACCTTCGCAAAGTCGTCGACGCTCTGAATACGTGGAGCGCGTACGTGCTTACTTCCCACCCGCTTTTCGAGCGCGAATACGGCAAACCCGCCGACAAACGCCGCAAAATTTTCAACGCGAATTTGTGTTGTCAATACTATTCGTTTTTAGGCCCCAAACCGCCCAAACGCGACCAATAATAATTCTCAAATTTTTACTTTCAAGGAGAAACCATGAAAAACCTTATCGATCCCGCGCTTAACCAATACAAAGCGAATCTTCATTGCCACTCTGTGTACTCGGACGGCAAACTTACGCCCGAGCAGCTCAAGGACGCGTACAAGAGCCACGGATATTCGGTGCTTTGCATATCCGACCACGAGCATCTTATTCCGCACAATGATCTTACGGACGAGGACTTTTTGACGCTTACCGGCTACGAAGTATATATTCGCAAGCTTCCGCACGACAATCTTCACAACGATCAGATACATTTCAATCTTTTCGCCCGCGACAAGAACGAAGACAGGCTCGTTTACTTTACGCCGGAGATAACCAAGTATATCCCCAAGGAGCAATTCCCCGACGTAAAATACTTCAAATTCGTCGAACATCGCCGCTACGAAGCCGATTTTATCAACGAAATGGTGGATTACGCCAAGAAATGCGGCTTTATCGCGCAGTATAATCACCCCGTCTGGTCGTTCGAAAACGAATCGGATATTCTTTCTTACGAAGGCTTTTTCGCAATGGAGTGGTGCAATTACGGCTGCGTAGTCGAAGGCTTTAACGAATTCAACGAAGTGTATTACGAAACGAATCTTCGCGCGGGCCGCAACTGGGCGCCCACAGGCGGCGACGACAACCACAACCGCCATCCGTTCGGCGATCCGCATTGCGACAGTTTCGGCGCGTTTACGTATATTCTCGCGGATAAACTCGACTACGATACGGTATTCTCCGCGCTCGAAAATCAAAATTTCTACGCGTCGACCGGTCCGCGTATCTATTCGCTCGTATCCGACAAAGGCACGCTCAGAGTAAAGACGAGCAACGCGCGCAAGATAGTATTTTCCACCGATACGCGCCACCGCAAGACCGAGATAGCGGTCGAGGGCAAGACGGTCAACGAGGCTGAATTCGTATTCGGCAATCAAACGTCGTGGGTACGCGTCGAAGTCGTCGACGAAAAAGGCAATAAAGCGGTATCGCGCGCATATTACAAAGACGAGGTAATCGACTGAAACGACAGCCGTAGGGATAATGGGTAATTCTTCCGTACTTTCGATAGTTTTCGGCATAGTCGCCACGGTATTTATGGCAATCAGCTATTTTACCCGCGGCAAATTTTTGCTGATTTTATTCCAAGCGCTCGGTAACGCGTGCATTACGGCGTCGTTTTTTGTCGACTCCAGATTTTTCGCGGCGGCGGGCGTTGTGGTAGCGACCGTGCGGATGATTGTTTACGGCATGATCACGGCAAAAGGAAAACGCATTCCGTGGGCGCTTATCGGCGCGTTCGAGGCGGTTTTTATCACGGTTTTCGTAATTACTTATATCAATTCTCCCGAGCCGCTCGACTTTATGTATCTGTCGGGCTTGCTGATAGTTACGGCTCTGTACAGACTCGACGATCCGGTGGTGATAAAGCGCGTTTTGCTCGTTCCGCAGACGATTTATTTTTTTTACGAACTTTTTTCGCACTCTTACGGCACGCTTATCGAAACGTGCGTGGAAGTAGCCGCGATCCTTATTGCCGTGGCGTTTGATTTTGTCCGGATTTATCGTGCCCGTCGGCGGCAACAAACCCAAAGCGTTCCGTCTCAGGACGAAACCGACCGAAAAGCAGTGCATAAAAATGGTTAAAGATAAGCGCGAATATATGACGAGCGAAAAGGTAAGCAAGCTCGTTTCCACTCTTGCCGTTCCCGCCGTGATAACTATGCTTATCACGACGCTTTACAATATGGCGGACACGTTTTTCGTGGGGCGTATCGGCGACGGAGTAGTGGCGGCGAGCGCGGTCAGCGTAGTGTTTGCCTTTATGGCGATAATGCAGGCCGTCGGCTTTTTCTTCGGACACGGCAGCGGCAATTACGTTTCGCGCGCCTTAGGCGCAAACGAGCGCGGCAAAGCGGAAGTCATGGCGTCGGTCGGCTTTTTCTCCGCGTTTATTTTAGGCGCTCTTTTCACTCTTTTCGGCCTTGTTTTCATCGAGCCTTTCGCGTATCTTCTTCAGGCTAACGCCGAAAACGTATCGCAAGTCAAAGCGTATCTGTTTTATATTCTTTTCGGCGCGCCGTTTATTACCTCGTCGTTTACGCTCAACAACCAACTGCGTTTTCAGGGCAGCGCGTTTTTCGGCATGATTGGCATGACTACGGGCGGACTTCTCAACATTGCGCTCGATCCGCTGTTTATTTTCGTCTTTAAGATGGGTATCGCCGGCGCCGGGCTTGCCACGAGTTTAAGTCAATTTATTTCCTTTTGCATTTTGCTGTTTATGGGCAGAAAAAAGGACAATATCCGCATAAGGTTTTCCCGCTTTCGCCCAAGTTTAAGACTGTATGTCGAGATATTCAAAGGCGGTCTTCCGTCGCTGGTGCGGCAAGGTTTGTCGTCCGTTTCCTTTATGTGCGTAAACGCCGTAGCCTACGCGGTCAGCGGTAACGATCTCGTTTCGGCTATGGGCGTAACGCAAAAAATAATCAACTTTTTCGCCTCAGCGCTTATCGGTTTCGGTCAGGGTTTTCAGCCCGTTTGCGGCTACAACTGGGGCGCGAAAAAATACGGCAGAGTCAAGCAGGCGTTTTGGTTTTGCATGAAAGTTTCGCTCGTTTTCGGACTTACCGTATCGCTTTTCGGCTTTATTTTCTCCGAGCAGATAGCCATGCTGATCAACTCCGCGCCCGCCGTTTACAAGCTCGCCGGCGTAGCGCTCAAGTTCTGGTTTTCGACGTTTACGTTCTTTTCGCTTATGACCGTTCCGAGCATGATGATGCAGACGCTCTCGCGCGCGGTCAGCGCCACGAGTTTGTCGCTGATAAGCCGCGGACTCGTCATGATCCCGACTCTTTACGCGCTCAAGGGTTTCGGCGCAAACGGCGTGTATCTTGCTCAACCCGTATCCGACGTCGTGTCTTTTCTCGTCGCCGTGCCGCTTACCGTAAGACTGCTTAAGGAGATCTCGCGGCTCGAAAGAGAACAAAAAGAAATCGAGAGAATAAGTCAACTTTCGCCCGCGTCCGAAGAGACGACGTAATGCTTGTTTACGCTTGACATTTTACCGCTTTGATAGTACAATATTTACGAGGTTTTATGAAAACAACTCGACTTATCGTTAAAATTTTGTTTTTTACTTGTCTTGCCGTGGGCATAATATTATTCGTGCTCACATTTATTTTTGCGCGCAACAATCTCGTTTTGTCGTTTGTGTCGCTCGGGTTTTGCCTCGTGTCGCTCGTGCTGATGTTCGTTAACTCAAGCCTCGACAGGAAGGCAAAGGAACTCGAAACGCCCAAGGCTAAAGAAGCGGAGCGGAAGAAGGAACTCAACAAGGCGCGCGAGGAAAGCTACAAGCGCATAAGAGAAGAAAAAAAGGCGAAGAAAAGCCAAAAAGTCGATAAAAACGACTAAAACAATCGGAGTTAATTATGGGATGTAATCAAAATTGCGGCTCATGCTCGAGCAACTGCTCCGGCAAGAGCGAAAACGGTCTTATCGCCAAGCCTCACGAAGGCACGGTCGTTAAGAAAATTATCGGCGTTGTCAGCGGCAAAGGCGGCGTAGGCAAATCGCTCGTCACTTCGCTTTTGGCGTCCGCTTCGGCGCGCAAGGGCTACAAAACGGCTATACTCGACGCCGATCTTACAGGTCCGTCGATCCCCGCGGCGTTCGGGCTCAAGGACAAGGCGAGCGGAAGCGAGGCGGGAATAAACCCCGTCGAGTCCGCCACCGGCGTAAAGATCATGTCGATGAACTTACTTTTGCCCGACGAGACTTCGCCGGTCATTTGGCGCGGTCCGATCATCGCGGGCACGGTCAAGCAGTTCTGGACGGAAGTGCTTTGGGGCGAAGTGGACTATATGTTCGTAGATATGCCGCCGGGAACGGGCGACGTACCGCTCACGGTATTTCAGAGCCTTCCCATAGACGGGATAGTGGTGGTTTCGACGCCTCAGGACCTTGTTGAGATGATAGTCAGGAAGGCGGTCAATATGGCGGGCGCGATGAACGTTCCCGTCCTTGCCTTCGTCGAGAATATGTCGTATGTTTCCTGTCCGCATTGCGGCGAAAGGATCAACGTTTTCGGCGACAGTAAAATAGACAAGATAGCCGCCGAGTACGGAGTTAAGACGACGGTCAGACTTCCGCTCGATCCGGCCGTTCGCGAGGCTGTGGACAGCGGAGCGGCGGAAACCGTGGAAACACCCGAAATCGACGAACTTTTCGCCCGTCTTTCGGCAAAATAAGGAGGAAAATCATGAAATTCGCAAACATCAAATACCCTCAACTCGAATTGTTTACCGAGCTTGACCGCGAAATAGAGTTTTTGCGCGGCGCCGACAAGCTGAAGCCTGGCAGGTATGAGCTCGAAGGCGGCGAATACGCCAACGTAATGGAGTACGTGACCAAGGAGCCGGGCGAGTACGCTCTCGAGGCTCACCGCAAGTACGTCGACCTTCAGTATATCGTCGAAGGCAGCGAAGTGGCGCATATCGGCGATATCAATCTCAACACTCTCAAAACGCCCTACGACGAGAAGATAGAAGCGGCCTTTTACAATCACGAGTCCGAGCGTGAATTAGTCCTTCACGCCGGCGATTTCGTTTTGCTTTACCCCGAAGACGGACATTGCGTGAGATCGGAAGTTGTGGGGAGCAGGGTGAAGAAGGTTGTCCTCAAAATCCCCGTATAATTACGGCGGCGACATACGGCGTGATACGGCGTTAAGAGCCTACCGACTTCGAGTT
>CACZPH010000035.1 GCA_902783025.1 uncultured Eubacteriales bacterium
AAACGGGCGATACGCTCAAGATAAAATACGAGGAAAACCACGGCGTTTACGAAATCAGCCTGATAGAATAACCGTTGTGAAAAACGAAACCGGAAGCCGGCTGAAACCTGCTTCCGGTTTTTGATTTACGAAACTTTAAGCGACGGACGAAAAACCGCAAAAAAAATAAATTATACGTAAAACGGCCGATTATGCAATCGACCGTTTTACTATATGATAAGGGGGAAAATGATGAGCTTGATTAGTGGTAAATCGATTATCTCTTCGATTTACGTGCATATTATAATACATAAAATCGCGTTTGTCAAGCGTTTTTTGAAAAATTTTTTAATTTTTTTAAAATAATTTATTCGCCGTTTATTTTTCATCGCTTTTAAGGTACTCGACGATCTCGTTAAGACCGTTCGATTTACCCACTACCAAAGACGAAAGCGACGCTTTGCTTTCCTGAAGCTCCAGTATCTTCTCTTCCAAAGATCCCGAAAGCACGAGTTTGTATACCTGCACGGGTTTGTCCTGTCCCATTCGGTACGCTCTGTCGGTCGCCTGATTCATGACCGAATCGTTCCACCACGGGTCGTAATGGATAACTACGTCCGCGCCGGTGAGATTGAGTCCGGTCCCGCCGGCTTTGAGCGACACGAGAAAAACTTTCGTATCGTCGGAGTTGAATTTGTTGACCATTCTGAGCCGCTCGGTCTTGGGCGTTTCGCCCTTGAGCGTAAAGAAAGAAATATTGTCCGCCAAAAGCCGCTTTTTGAGTACGTCGAGCATAGACGTAAACTGTGAGAAAACGAGGACTTTGTGTCCGCCTTCCACGGCGCGGCGGATCAGGTCGAGACACGCTTCCGCCTTTTCGGAATTGCCGCGATAGTCGGGGTACACGAGCGACGGGTCGCAACAAATCTGACGAAGACGCGTAAGCATCGATAAAATCTCGACTTTGTTGGTCTTTTCGCCGCGCGCCTGAGTGCGCAATGCCGAAAAATTAGCCTCGTACAAGGACTTTTGCTCGCCGCAAAGGGGAGAGGGGAATATCGTTTCGGTTTTGGGCGGGAGTTCGGTAAGCACTTCGCTCTTGAGTCTTCGGAGCACAAACGGCTTGATAACGCGGTTCAATTTGTTTCGCGCCGCCTCGTCGCCGCCGAGCAGGGGTAATTCGTATTCGTCGCGATAACTCCTGTACGATCCTAAATAGCCGGGCATAATGAAGTCGAAGATAGACCACAGTTCGCCCAAATGATTTTCGATAGGCGTGCCGGTAAGAGCGAAACGGTATTTGCTCCTGACTTTCTTTACCGACAGAGCGTTCTTTGTGTCGGGGTTCTTGATAAACTGCGCCTCGTCGGCTATGGCGTACGTAAACGACGTTTCGTACAGGTCGACGTCGCGGCGGATAAGATCGTACGAAGTGATGACGAGATCGTATTCTCCCGCCGTAGCGATGAGATCTCGCCTCTCTTCCATACTGCCCGAAACAACGAGAACTTTAAGAGACGGCGCAAACTTCTTCGCTTCGCTCTTCCAGTTGAGCACGAGCGTCGTAGGGCATATGATAAGACACGTGCTTTTCTCGCTGACGAGCAGCGCCAGGACCTGAAGCGTTTTGCCAAGTCCCATATCGTCGGCAAGTATCCCGCCGAAAGAATTGTTTTTGAGACTTTTGAGCCACCTAAAGCCGGCTTTTTGATAATTGCGCATTACGCCTTCGAGTTGCGGCGGGCATTCGATATCCTCGCCGCCGCCGGACAGAGAATCGATAAGCGCGGTAAAATTATCGTCGACCGACGAATACACCAAACCCGATCCTAATTCTTCGTTGAGATACGGCGTATAGTAAGCGGGCAGTTCGTAAACGCCGTCTTTCTTGTCCGCGTGCGACAAAATGCGCTGAATAAGCGCGAGAGAAGCGTCGGACAGATCCACGTATCCGCCGCTGAGGCGCACGTAACGGCGCTTTTCGGCGTATGCGGAAAGCACGGCGGCGACTTCTTCGTCGTCGTAATCTTCCGCCGAAACGTCCACCCTGAGCACGTCGCTCCTGAGCCTTACTCCCACCTTGAAGCGCGGACGGCGTTTTACTTCGTACTTGCTTGCCGAACTCATTACGTACACCTGCGCGTACGAAAGCAATTTTTTCGTTCCCTCGCTCATAAAGGCGAATATCTCGTCGTCGTCAGAAAGAGCAAGCGTCGGATAAGTCGGGAAATATTCGGCAAGTATCGCGCGGATAGCGTTTTCGCTCTCCCAGTCGCGCACGAAATCTTCGCGGACGTTCTCGGCAAGTATATCGATTTTTTTGTCGTCGTACTTACAGGACAGATCGACGTACAGCCCGCGCGCGTCGTCGTAAGAAATAAATACGGAGCACGAAAGAGGCTCCGCCGCCAACGTCGTAAGATCGAACGAAGGGCACTCTATCGGAATAAACTCGCCGAGCGGAACCAACACTCCGTTGTAAAAAATCGTCATGTCGGGCCGCGAAACGAAGAGTTTGCCTCTCGCTTTGATCGTTTCGTAAAAACGCGAAAAAACTTCGACGTATTTTTTGCTCACGCGATATATTTTATCGTCGCTGACGATATAATCGTAATCCCTGCCGCCGATCAACTCCGCTCTCTGGTCGCTTAGCGTTATTTCGAATCCGTCGTCAGTCTCAAGCGCAAGTATCCTGAGCGGCGCGCTCGCCGTAAATGGACAAACGAAATACAATTCTTCCTTGTTTTTCGGAATAAACGAATTTTCGTACAGAGTAAACAACGCGTCGATATCTCCGCCGCTGAGACGTAATTCGTCCTTATACCGGAAAGGGTTTACGCCCATGGCGAGTTTTTCGTCCACGGCGCGGCGAACGAAAAGCAAAAGCCGCGACGAAAAAGAGGTAAAATTATTGTCCGTGTGGGTAAGCTCGAGATCAACGCCGTATCTTCTGAACGCTCCTTCTTTAGCCGCCGCGACAAGATCCGCTACGTCCTTTACCGTATACATTTTGCGCCTGCCGATCGCAAACCTTAAGGTCGCGCCGCCGTTAAGACTTAAGTACGGGGTGAGTTCAGCGCGGATATCGTCGTCCGTTCGCAAGGACTTACGCCGCAATTCGTTGTAGTCCGAAATAACGGCAAGCGCCGTCGCGTCGGTAGGCCGCGCCGTTCTGCCGCTTTTTAAGTCGGGGTTCTGTTCCTCAAAAGCGAGCGAGAGCGCTACGACGTGGCGGCACGGTCCCGTCGCCAAATGAAACGAATCGCAGTCGCACTCGTAATCGTAAACCTCGCCTTGAGCGCCGAAACTTACGCGCGGCTTGTATATCTTATCGTCGCGCACGCTTCCGCTTACGGTAAATCTGCCGTCGCTTACCGAAGCGGAAGGCATTTTTACGGCGTCGTCGTAATAGAGCCTTTTGCCGTCGGTGAAGTTTTGCGAGCGGCATTCGTTGTAAAGTGAATCGAAATCGAGAAACATATTTGCTCCTTCGTTATTGAGGCGTAAATTATATTATAGCACGTTTTTTCGGATTTTTCAATCGTTCGCGCTCTTATAAAGGCGTTTTTTTCGCCGCGACGGGGCTTTTGCGCAAAAATAATTGACAAAACGCGCTTTATATGAGTATAATATAGAAAAACTACGGGAGTTCGGCCATGAAAGGACGAAGTATTAACATAAACCCATTAGGGCGATACGCGGTCGATCATTCCGTGTAGCGCTCCTTTTCGGGTTTTGAAAACGACGAAAAGGAGGTTTTTTTTATGAAAGAAGAAATCATCAAACTGCTCGACTCCAAGGATTATACCGGCGCCGCCGAAGCGGCTCAGGGCCTTGAAGCGCAACAGGTCGCGGATATTATCAAGGACGCGGACGGAAAACATACCGTTCCGTTTTGCCGTGCGCTCGACAAGGATTTCGTAGCCGAGATCCTCGTGCTTCTTGAGCCGGAACTTCAGGAAAAAATAATCAAAGGACTCAACGACGAACAGCTCGAAGAAGTCATGGAAGAGGTGTCGCTCGACGATACCGTCAACATAATCGAAGACATGCCGCAGGAAGTCGCAAGGCGTATCGCAGAAGAGGAAGAGATCGTAAAGCTCCTCGAAGAACGCAAATTCTCCGTCCTCAAACCCATAATCGCGGCAATGAACGAAACGGATATCGCGGCGGTTTTCGAAGAGATAAAGACCGAAGATCTGCCGATACTGTTCCGCATTCTTCCCAAAGACCTCGCGGCGGACACTTTCGTCGAACTCGATTCGGACACGAAAGAAAAACTTCTCAAGTCGCTTAACGACAAGGAAATCAAAGCCGTCATGGACGAACTTTTCCTCGACGATACGGTAGACCTTGTCGAAGAAATGCCCGCCAACGTCGTAAAACGTCTTCTCGCGCAGTCCGACAAGGAAACCCGCGAATACATCAACGAGATCCTCAAATATCCGAAAGACAGCGTCGGAAGCATAATGACTATCGAATACGTTTCGCTTCACCCCTCGTCGACCGTCGAATCCGCTTTCGCGAAGATCCGCAAACAGGCTATCGACAAAGAGACGATATATACCTGCTACGTCACCGACAGGGCGAATAAACTTATCGGACTCGTTACCGCAAAAGATCTTATGCTCGCCGAGCAATCCGCGACCATAAGCGAAATAATGAAAGAAAACGTCATTTACGTACACACCGAGGACGACAAGGAAACCGCGGCGCGGATGATTTCGGATTACGGCTTCCTCGCTCTTCCCGTCGTAGACAGCGAAACGCGCCTCGTCGGTATCGTAACCGTCGACGACGCAATGGACGTCCTGCAGGAAGAAAACACCGAAGATATAGCGAAAATGGCCGCTATCGTTCCGTCGGATAAACCGTATCTTAAGACAAGCGTTTTCTCGATATGGAAAAACCGCATTCCGTGGCTGCTCGTCCTTATGGTCAGCGCGACTTTTACCGGGCTTATACTCAATAACTTCGAGAGTATGCTCACGAGCGCGCTTATCGCGTGCGTGCCTATGATAATGGATACGGGCGGAAACTCCGGTTCGCAGGCATCCGTCACCGTAATTCGCTCGCTCGCGCTCGGCGAACTGGATAAGCGCGACATACTTAGGGTCTTGTGGAAAGAATTGCGTGCCTCGATCCTGCTCGGTCTTACGCTTGCGCTGGTGTGCTTCGGAAAACTCATGCTTATCGACAGGCTTTTGTTCGGATTCGATTACGACGCGATGACCTGCCTTATCGTATCGCTCGCGCTGCTGTGCACGGTAATCATCGCAAAACTCGTAGGCTGTTCGCTCCCCATGCTCGCGAAGGCTCTTAAACTCGACCCCGCGGTCGTCGCTTCGCCCTTCATTACCACGATAGTCGACGTCGTTTCGCTGATGATCTACTGCGGACTCGCGATTCTGCTGCTTCAATAACGACAAAAACAAAAAAGGACTTGAGATCGTATCTTAAGTCCTTTTCTTTATCCTTAATAAAACCTTTATAAACTTTCGCTGAAATCGGTATCCGCGACTATCGTGACCGAATAAGAGGGATACTTTTCGCATACCGCGCGGTATATCCGCTCGTACAAGCCCTGGCGGTTTTTCTCGTCGAAACCTATCACTAAGTCAAAACGTATCGTCTTTTCTTTCTCGTTAAGATAAAACCCGTGCATTTGCTTTACGTTGTCGAACGAAAAAACGAGTTCGCGCATTTCTTCGCGCATTTGCACGGACGCGGGCGAAGAAGTGTTGAACGAATACACGCCTATCGCCGTAAGCAGTACGCCGCACTTGTCGTAAACCGCGTAAGTTATCTTACGATTGAGTTCGTCGATCTCGTTGGCGGTCAAAGTGTCGGGCACCTCGATATGGATAGAACCGTTGAATACGTCCGGACCGTAGTTGTTGAGCACTAAGTCGTACGCGCCCGATACGCCGTCGAAAGAACATACTACTTCTTTTATCTTCTTGGCAAGATTCGCGTCGGCGCGCTCGCCTAATATGCTGGAAAGAGTATCTTTGAGCATCGATATGCCGGATTTGACGATGAATAGCGAAATGATAACGCCCAAATACGCCTCGAGCGACACGTGCCAGATGACGAACACTATCGCCGCGACGATAGTCGAAAACGATATTACGGAGTCAAACAGCGCGTCTACGCCTGAGTTTACGAGCGAGTCGGAATTGATCTTCTTGCCTACGTAGCGGAAATACAAGCCCAATAACACCTTGACTACCACAGCGACCGAAATGACAAGGAACGTTACCCAGGTATACGAAGCGGTTTCGGGATAAATTGTTTTCTTGACCGACTCCACCGCCGAAGTCACGCCCGCGTAAAGCACGATGAGCGCGACGACCATGGCGCTGAGATACTCGCTTCTGCCGTGACCGTACGGATGCTTCCTGTCGGCGGGTCTGCGCGCTATCTTCGCGCCGATTATCGTCACGACGGACGAAACGGCGTCGGTAAGGTTGTTGACCGCGTCGAGGATTATCGCGATAGAGTTGGCGAAAAAGCCGACGAGCGCCTTGAACACCACCAAAAACACATTAGCGATAATACCGATAAAACTGGTACGGACTATCTTCTTGCTCCTGAGCAACCGTTTGTCCGGAGCCGACGATACCACTTCTTTCATTTTACTCTCCTAAAAATCGGGCGTATATTTCGGATTTGCGGAAGAAACCGCCTGAAAATAGCCCTCAAGTTTCGTTTTTCTTACCTCTTCCATAACTTTGCCGTATTCGTAAGACGTGATACGGCGGTTAAGTTCGGGATACTTGCCGTCGTTGAACTCCGGCGTGTACTGGCTCATGACCGATACGAGCGCGCCCGGAAAACGATCTGCGATATACCTTACTATTTCGATAGAATCGCGGTAAAGCCCGGGCAGTACGAGATGACGTATAACGACGCCTCTTTTGATCAGTCCGTCCTTTATTACGACTTTGTTTTGCTGACGGTACATTTCGGCTATCGCGGCTTTAGCGATCCGAGGATAGTCAGGCGCGAGCGAATACCTGCCCGCCGCCTCGCCGTCAAGGTATTTAAGATCCGGAAGATACACGTCGACGAGTCCTTCGAGACTCTTTATCGCATCTACGCTCTCGTAACCGCTTGTGTTGTAAACTATCGGCAAAGTTCCGTTACGCCTGTACTTTTCGAGCGCTTTTGCCACGCCATCGACATACGGGGCGGCGGTCACTAAATTGATATTGTGCGCGCCTTGTTCTTCGAGCGAGTAAAAAATATCCGCGAGTTCGTCGGGCGAAACCCTTTTGCCGCTTATTTTCTTGCTCACGGCGGCGTTTTGGCAGAATACGCAACGTAAGTTGCACCCGGAAAAAAAGACCGCTCCGCTGCCGTTTTTGCCGCTGATAGGCGGTTCTTCAAAGAAATGGAGCATTGCTTTGGCGACGACGATCGCATCGGGAGCGCCGCAAAACCCCGCTCCCGCGGCTCTGTCCGCGCCGCAATGTCTCGGACATAGATTACATATCATTGTTTAATTGTATCACTTATGCCTTCGCGATGTCAACGCTAACGCAAAAAAAACGGATTTTTAATTTGATTTTACGAAAAACGCCCCGAAAGTTTCCTTTCGGAGCGTTTTTTTTATTGAGCCTAAACGCCTATCGCGGTCTTGACTTTCGCTTCGTCGGTAGTAAATACCGTGTCGCTGAAGAGCGCGTTGTTGTGATTGGTATCTACGGTAAGATTGAGGTTTACGGAGAAACCGAGAACGAGCTGATCGGATGACAGCAGCGACGCCGTCACTCCCTTGAGATTGTCGTCCGCCGCTCCGTTGGCGCCGGTATTGGCAAGCGTGCTGCCCTCAGGCAACGTCGTACCGCTTACCCCGTCCATAATTCCTACTACCTTGCCGTCGATCGTGATATACAGCCGATCGTTGTATCTGCCGAGTCCTATGCGGTGCGACGTAACCGCCGACGAGCCGGAATTAAAGAGGTTTACGTCGGAATACGTAAGCGTATTCATCCAGCCGGTGTTGTCCCAATAGCTTCTCGAAATTCTGAGACTCTTGCCCCAGAACATATACACCATTTGAGCCGAACCGTTGCTAAGTACGATACCGGTTACGTTATCGTTGCTGAAATACGGATCCGAGCCGTTGGCGGATACCGTGCCGCCGCTCATGGTGACTTTGGTCTCGAAGTAGAACGAGGACGCGGAGTTGATAGTGTCGGGAAGAAGCGACCAGAACGCGCTGCCCGCTCTGTCCTTAGCCTGAATACCGCCGTTGGTATGAATACTGTCTTCTCTGAACGTCGTGGTTTTAGCGCTTACGCCGTTAAGGTTTACCGCGCCTTGACTCATTACGTCCAAAGTAAACGTTACGGGAGCGGTGAGAGTGCCGCCGCTTACGGTAAACTCGCCGTAAAGAGTGGTGAGCGTGCCGGCGTTGACGTACGCGCGATACTCGCCGTCGCGGAGAGCGACTTTGGCGAGACCGTTGTTTACCTTGACGTTTTTGAACTCGAATACTCTGCCGTCGGCAACGTACTCGGCGTAAACGTCGACCGTGTCGAGCGTGCGGGAAGCGAAGTTTTCGCCGTACCTTACGCCGAGCGAAACGTCGGCTGTTGTGGAAACGTCTTCGAATACGACTTCGATCTCTTCGTCTCCGTCGATCACTTTGACGTATTCGTTGCCCGGAATGATTACGGGCTTGCCGTTTACTCTGACGTACGCTAATACTTTGCCGCTTGCCGGGGTCGCGGTTATCGTAAGTCTGTCGCCGATAATGTAATAATCCTGATTGGACGTGGTCTTGTGTCCGCCGCTGACCGTGATCGTGCCACCCGCGGAAGAAGTAACGTTAACGGTCTTGATCGCCTCTTCGGCTACGTTTTCGCCGAGCGGTTTCATGCTGACGTTATACAAGAAGTAATGAAGCGTTTTGCCGCCCATTGCCGATACGCTGGACTTGATCACGCATCTTCCTAAAGACGTAGGCGACTCGTAAGTGTATACGTGAGTCCAGTCTTCCGCGCTTGCGGGTTTAGCGTACATATAGAACGTATCGCCGCGGCGAACGATCATGAAATCGTACTTGCCGCCGTCGAGGTTCTGCAGATTTACCGGGCTGATGCCGTTAAGGTTGATTCCCGAAAGAACAGCGCCGCCTAAAGGTATGGTACGAATACCGTTTTTGATAAACAGCACTTGTTCGAGCGAGCCGGCTTTGTCGAGCGCGATGCCCACGCCCGCGTCGGTTTCGTCGGTGCCGTCGGCACTCCTTACGCGCAAATACGAGAACCTGAGCACGAAATCCGAGTACGTATCGTCGTTGAATACCTGCAGCACGTTGCCGTCCTTGTTGTTGACTTCCATGTACAACCCGTCGATGCCGTATTCCGCGTTGTCCGTGCCTATGCTTGCGACGCCCGTGGACGAATACGTCCTGCCGTTAAAGACTATCGATCCGCCTAAAGGCGCGTCCGCAACGATAATGTCGCCTCCCTTTACCGAGCCTGCGCCCGCGGGAACGTTGACGTTTACGGAGCCTACGCAGAATCCTTCGCCTTCGAAGAATACGTCGTATGTTTCGTCGGCTTTTACCGCCGCGTCGTAAGTAAGCGCATAAGCGCCCGCCTGTCCCGCTACGGAAAGATTTGCGGGGATCTTCGCACCGTCGGAGTTGACGATATACCCCTTGAGAGTCTTAAGCGTGCCGAGCGGCAACGATGACGTAATATCCGAGCCGTCTTTATAAACTTTTACCGAGCCGTAAATCGACGCTATCTGATCTACCGTTGTCGATACGTTGAGCACGCCGTAATTGCCCTTTTCGAGTTTGACGGTCGCGGTCGGGTTGTTCTTGGAAAGGTAAACCTGCTGACTTCCGAATTTGACGATATATATTTTGCTGTCGAGATCGGACGAAGAAATTATATCCGTATTGAGCGAAACGGTCGCTTCGTTGCCGTCGAACAGAATATCGTCTTTCACTCCGTCGTTTGCGTCGAAATCGTACAATCCGTCGACGGTGATAAGGTCCTTATCGCCTACCTTGCAGCTTTCGTCAAGCTTGAGCTGAGCCGCAAAGTCTTCGAGCGCTATGGCTTTGGCCGCTTCGAATCCGGTCTGAATGCCGTAATCCGAAAGCGTAAGCGACATACCGTAAGAAACGGTAACGTTGATGCCGATGCCGGCGTAACCCGCGGTACGGCCCTTTGTGAATACTACGTGCGCTATATACGCGTAAGGTTCTTTATTCTTGCGCGCGTAAATATACGCGTGTTCGTCTATGCGGACCATCTTGAGCGACCACGTACCGTTGAAAGGTTTGCCCGATACAAGGTTTACGGTCTGTCCCAGACCGCAATCGATCTGCGTAGGCTCGAATTTGTCGGTGCGCTGCAATACTCTGAGTCCGCCGTAACGGAATCCGACAAACGCGCCGCCCTTGTCCGTGGTAATGGTAAATCCTACCGCGGGATCCGGCTCGTACTTGTCGTAGTTGGCGGCTATCGTCGTGTTCCGAACGGTAAATTCCGCCACCTGGGCTCTGTCTACCGTGTAGCCGGTAAAGTACGCTACGCCCGAAGAGTGCTGATTCGTTTCGAATAACGCGTAACCTTCGCTCTCGTGAGAGTAATCCCACGTACCAGCGGAGGACGCGAGCGAAAGTCCGCTCTTGGTCCTGTCTTCGCAGGTCGCAATGCCGCCGAAGACGTTTGCCGTAAGCATGACCGCCTTGGTGGATACGCCGTCCACTTCGATAAAGTCGTCGCCGAGCACGGTATCTTCGTTGACCGTTCCGCAATCGATAAGGATCTTGCGGTAGTCGGCCGTCGTGATCTCAACGGTGTACGCATGACCTTTTTCCGCCGCGAAAACAAGTCTGCCGCTTCTGCCGCCGATAGAATAATCGCCTAAGTATCCGTTAGTCGTCGACCGAACGCGCGCCTGAGGCGATCCGCTGATCTTCTTGAGAGTGGTTTTATCTCCGAGCGTTACGGAAACGATGGCAAAACTGTCCGGATCCGTCTTCTCGGACGACACCTTGAACAGCGTGCTTCCCTCGATACCGCGGTAATTGAGTACGCCTTCCTTCGAGCGGGTGGCAAACATTTCGGTAAGGTCGCGGGTAGCGGTGTTTACCGCGCCCGTGGCGCTCTTGGTCGTGATCTCGGCGATCACCGACTTTATCCTGAACAATTTGTCGCCCAGATTCGCCTTCGCGTCGTTATAATTCTTAAGATCGGTCTGATATCTCGTAAGAGCGCTTTGGTAGTCTGCGTCGCTGTCGAAATCGGCGCTTACGGGTTCCGTCGGCTTACCCGCGTACAAAGATTCGAAGTTCGCCGTAGTAAGCGTTACCGCGCGCGCGGGAGTAACCGAAATATCGACGGAATTGGTGAGCGAGTCTTTCTTTACCGCTTCGGTATTGAACTTGACGGCAATGTTTCTGTCCGCTTCAGCCGAAAGCCCGTACGCATAGTCGAGCGCGACCGAATTGATCTCGTCGCGGCTGAACGCTTCGGCGCGGCTGTTGATAAACTTAACACCCTGCATACCTATTGCGCAAAGTCCGACACTCATACGATCGGAAAGGCTGTTGTTGGTCACGCAGTAAACGAGCGTGCTGCCTACGATAAAGTATAACTTGCCCTGACTGTTTATTATTTTGAGTTTCGCGGTTCCGGTTTCTTCGACCGTCGCAAAGTCCACGTTAGTCGGAACGCCGCCGTTGACCCAACGCATTTTTGTAACTATCGAATTAAACGACTTGCCGCTTACGGTGTTAGAATCCTTGTAAGCGAGGAAAGTAAGATATCTCTTATCCGTAAGATAGAATATGATACCCGCTCTTCCGTCCGCGCTGCTGTCGGTAATATCGAGTTCGGTCTCCACCGTAAAGTTCCTGCCGAGAGGCTTGTTGAAGAATATCGCCTGAGTTCCGCTGCTTACCGGCGTAACGTACGGGAACGCGTCGCGCTCGTGGCTGATATCCCAACCCATCGTCTTGCCTACGCCGAAATAGCTGTCGCCCAAAGCCGCGTTTTCGGCGTCGCCGTTGACATAGCCGCCGTCGTCAAAACGCACGTAGCTGTCAAAGCCGATATATCCGCCGTTGAACATGGAGGAAAGAGCGGTGGTCCTTTGGTCGGACGAAGAATATTTGTAGTTGTACGTGGGGAATATTCTTACCGTTTTGGGACGGTTGGAGAGATTGAGTTCCGACCATGTAATAAAGATCTCGACGCTGAATCTGTCCGGAACGGAGTCGGGTTCGTTTGTCGAATGAATACCCACTTTGGCTCGCGTTATGGACGGGTACATGCAGTTGGTGTCTATTCTCAGTCTCTTGACGTCTTTGTCGTTGTAAGTCGACGTCGCGGGTCCGGTAATGTAGAAATCGAAGTTGGAATTGCGGAAAATGTAATTCCTGCCGCTCCATGCGAGTTTCGCTCCGTCGCTTGCTTCCGCAAAAACGTAAAGACCTTTGTCCGAGAACTTGGTGGTTATCTCAAAAGAAACATACGGGGATTCGCTGGTGGAAGTCCTGTAATACTTCTGATCTTCCCAGCCTTCGCCTTCGTCCCTCTTTCCGTTGATGAGCATTTCGTCAAGATCGGGGTTTTCGCCGAACGCCGCCTGACGTTCCCAAAGGTAAGCGGGAGTATCCTGATCGTAAACGTCGTATTCTTTTTCCACTATCACTTCGCGCTCTTCGGGGACCATGTAAGGTACGTCAACGTAATCGACGGAAGCGCACGCCGACGCAAAACCCATTGCGGATACGGTAATGGCCGAGGCAAGCAAAAAGTTTTTGATTTTATTTTTCATAACTTACCTCCTTATGCCTCTCTGCCCATTACGTACACTTCGGACACGCGGATCGAGTTCTCGTCGGAAGTGTCTTGCACCATTTCATAGTCGATCTTGTCGTACTTGTCGATAGTGACGTAGATCTCTGTAACCGTGATCTCGTTGAAGGTCGCCATCGCGCTGTGTCCGTGACGCATACGAAGCATTCGCGTCCACGCGTCGGTATCCACCTTGAGGTCTTCGATATAACAATAGCCGTTATAATCAAGATCGGAAGGATACCAAACGGGCTTTTCGGCGAGTTTGAATACGATGGATTTGACGGATCTGAACGCCGAATACCAGTCGTACGGCTCGTAGACCATAATATTGCGGATGGTCATGGGCTTATCCCACGCAAGTTTGAATCTGAGCGTGCCGGTATCGGTCGAGGTTTCCCACGGCGCGGACCATTCCTGATAAGCGGTCATCTGGTCGTTAAGATACTTTGCCGAATCCGTATCGCCTTCGAGTATGGTAACGGTCGCCGACGGCAAAATATTGGTATAACCGTTGGGGAGCGTTACGTCGGGGAGCGGCTGAAGCGCATACGTAGGACCGTTGCAATACATGATAGGCACTACGGCGTCGGGATCGTTGCGGTTTTCGTAATGCTGACCGTTGGCGGTGTCGAACGCCTCGCGTATGAAACTTTCGAACTTGTCGCGGCTCTCAAAGCCCGCTATACCGCCGTTGCGGGAACGGACAGAGGACGACGCGGTGCCGTTTTTGAGCGAGTCGTACGTGTCGAGGTCGAGCGCTATCTGTTTGTTTTTGAAATAGTTGTACGTCTTCTGATCGTAAGTCTGGAAAGTGATTTTGTCGACGCCTATCGCGCGGCCGAGGAAGTTTCCGTCGGGATCGTAGTTATTGGTCGGGTTGTAGAAGCAATGATACAGACAGAAAAGTTCGTCTCCCGCCTCGATAAAGCAGTGGTGTCCGGTCCCCGCCATATAGTCGTCGGTGTCCTTCTCTATGCCGCATACGGGGCTGAATTCCTGAAGTTTGATAAACGGACCGTAAGGATTGTCGGATATTCCCATCCATACCGCGTAACGGCGGCTCGGATATCCCCACGGCGAATACGTGAAGTAATACCATCCGTCGCGTTCGAAAATGAACGGACCTTCGTTGATGCCGCCTTCGTTGTTGTTGGTGTACGTGCCTTCCACGCCGTCGATGGGCGAGGTATCGGTGTTGTACACTATCGAGTACGAGGGGCTCGTAAGATGGGTGAGCGTTTCCCACATGGGCGTTACCATGTCTTTCATGCGGATTACCCAAAGCCTGTTACCGGAAGATACGGACGAAAGACCCGCCGAAAGATAGATATATATCTCGCCTTTGTGATTGATGACGGGGTTGATATCGATAGTCGGCCAGATAGCGCGGATCTCGTCGATATCGTCGGTCACGTCGCGATACTGCGGCGCAAAACGTATCTCCTGATTGCGATACGCGATATTTACGGGCGGAGTGTTGTTGCTGACCTCTTCGCCGCTCGCGTTGAGGAAAATGCCCGCGCCGGGGATCTCGTTGACGCCGGAATTGAGAAGCGTGAGTTTCTCTCCGTCGTGACCTATTCCGTTACGGTAGTACGCCCATTCGTTGCCTTGGGCGTCGACTTCGCTGTAAATCGTTCCGTCCGCGTTGTAGCGCGCAAGATACGGATAGTACGTATCGGCGGTAATAAAGCGGTACGGACCTTTAGGCGTTTCGCTGATAGCGATACCGACGGTCATTCTGTCCTCGTCGATAAGCGACGGGCAATACACGTTGTTGTTATTGCCTTCCTTGGTCGAGCAGGAAAAAAACATCATAAACAATCCGGTCACTGGATCTTTCTTGAATTCGGGCGCCCAGCAATACGACTGGATCCACCAGCCTTCGTTGTTGCCGACTACCGAATAGCCGCTGACCGCGCCGTCAACCTGCCAGTTGTTGAGGTCGGTCGACGTGTAAAGCCTGTATATGCCGTAAGTCGCGCCGTAAGCGTCTTTGTCCGCCTGATTGAGCGCCGAGCCCGCGCTGGTAACTACCATATAATACCTGTGCGAGTATTCTTCGAGCCAGTCGTCGAGCGTTCCGCTTTGCGCGACAAAATCGGCTTCGGACATATATTGAGTCTTCGCCGCCTTGATACGGTTGTAAGAATTCTCGATATCTTCCGCCGAAACGTACATCGCTCCGGGGTCCGCGCCGCTGTTGCGCGACTCGTTGAGGTAATAAAGATCCGATTCGTAAATATGCGTTTCGTCTTCCGCTTTCTCGTCCGCAAAACCCGCGTCGTAACTAAGCTTGAAGCCCGCCTTGAGTCCGAGATGCTCGGTAACTACTTCGACGTCGATCGGATAAGGAACGGGGACGGGGTTTTCGATTACCTGCGACGAACACGCACCCAAAGATATCACCGCACAGCAAAAAACCGCGGCAATGACTTTTGACAATCTCTTCATGTTTCACTCCTTTTTAGGATATAAACCTTTACCGCCGGCAAAAGCCGAAGCGGTATTCCGGATAATATTATTATACCATATCCGCGGGAAGTTAGCAATATAGTTTATATTGTAAAAATTGATTTTTTGTCTTGTCTCACACCTTTCTTTTCGCCGCCGGCAAATTCCGCTTATGCGCGCAAACGGCAAAAAACGCAAAAAACAGTTATGAAACCTCAAAAAATCCCGCAAAAGATACGCAAATCGCTTTTTTCGGCTCAAAAAAATTGACTTATCTTAACGAAAAGGACCTACCCCGCGAAGGGTAAGTCCTTTTGTTGGATTTCAGTCGATATCCTTGACCTTAGTCTCCGATATTCGCCTTAGCTTTAGCGATCTGCATATCGGTAGTAAATACGGTGTCGTAGAAGAGCGCCTTATTGTAATTACTCGATATGGCCATATTGATGTTAGCGCCGTAGGATACGCAGCATTCTCCGGAAAGCACTTCGCCTACAATAGCCTTAAGGTTGTTGTTGGCGCTTTCGTTGCCGGTGGAGATGTTGATGGATCCGCTATAGGTTTCTACGCCGTTAGCGGCGTCCATCTTGAGAACGAGAACGTCGTCAAGAAGAACGTAAAGAACGTCGTCGTAGTTAGCGATACCGATCTTGTGAGTACGAACGGTGGGATTAGCGTCCTCGAAGTAAGCCGCGCCGCCGGTACCGTATTTGAGCATATAGCCCGCGTTGCTCCATCCGCCGTTGCAGATACGGAGACCGTCGTTCCAGAAGAGGAACGCGATTCTGGTATTGCCGTTTTCGAGAGCGATACCGGTTACGTGGTCGTTAGTGAAATACGGATCGTTTACGTTAGCCGCCGTGCCGCCGCTCATCTTGATCTTGGTCTCTACGTAGAAGTAGTTGGACGAGGTTACGGTGTCGGGAAGATAAGTGTACATCGAATTGCCGCTACGTCCGGGAACCTGAAGTCCGCCTTCGGTATGGAGCCTATCCGAGGTGTAAGGATTGTTCGTGGAGAGCGAGGTTCCGTTAACGGTAGCGGTGCCCTGGTTGTAAACGTCAAGCACGATATCGAGTCCGTGCGCGCCTTCCGCGTCAACGGTCACGTCGATCTTCTTGCTTGCCATGGTGTCCTTCGCCGCATATGCGTAGAATTCGCCTTCGCGAAGCTTAACGCTGAACGAACCGTTGCTTACCTGTACTCTGTCGAAGGTATAAAGTCTTCCGTCGGCCTTGAGTTCGAAAGTAAGGTTGACATTGTTGAGCGTCTTGTCTAATCCGTCGACATACTTTACGGTTCCGGTGATCTGTCTCTCTTCGTAAGCGTCCTCGTAAGCGATCTCAACGTTGGTGTCCGCGGTCACAACGAACCTGAACTGGTTGTTGGTTACGTTTGCGAATTTACCGTTTACTTTAGCGTAAGCAACGAGTTTGCCTGCCGGCGGAACGATTCCGACGGTGATGTTGTCGCCGACTACAAATACGGGATTGTTATCCGCGTCTTTGTGCGCGCCGGTGATCGTGTGCGTACCTGCGTCCGTGAAGGTCACGTTGCGGATAGCGGTTTCGGGAACGGTCGCGCCGATGGGCTGAACGTCAATGTTGTATACGAAGTAATGGTAATCCCTGCTCGAGGTCGCCGTAAATACGAGTTCTACCGCGCTCTGACCAAGCGACTGCTTGGACGTGTAGGTGTAAACGAGCGTATAGTTGCTTGCCGACGAGGGCTTGGAATACATATAGTAGGTGCTGCCGCGACGAATGAACATGAAGTCGTACTTAGCGCCGGAAGTATCCTGAAGATTGGTGCTGCTGAGTCCGGTCTGTTCGATTCTGGTAGCCCACGTCGAGCCGTAAGGAAGAATTCTTACGCCGTTGCGAAGGAACATTACGTACTCGGAGATCGATCCGTTGGTGGGGAACAAACCTACGCCGGGATCCGCTTCGTCCTGAGCCGATACGGATACGCGGAAGTACGAATACTTGATGACGAAGTCGCTGAGCGGCGCGTCGTTGAATACGTGCCAGTTGTTTCCGCTGCTGCCCTTAACTTCGAGATACGGACCGGTGATTCCGTAAGTAATGTTATCGAATCCAAAGGATTCTTCGCCTACGCTGCCGACAAACTGTCTTCCGCCGAAGGTTGCGCTTCCGCCGATAGGCATATCGTGAAGGATAGCGGCTTTTTCTACTTCCTTAACGCTTCCGGTGCTTCCGGACTTGACGGACGCCTGTTCGCAAGCGTAACCCGCAAGTTCAGCGTTGATCAGGTAGTTGTCTCTTGCCTTAACTTTGACTACGTACGAAAGTTCGTAGTTGCCTTCGTCGCCGGAAATAACGATGTCGAACGGAACCTTTGCTCCGCTTGCCTGCGAGATCGCGTAGCCCTTGATCGACTGAAGCGTCTCGAGATCGAGCGTGCCGGTAATGTCTTCGTTGTTCTTGTAAAGTTTGATTTTGCCGGAAACGGTCGCGTTGTTTACTTTCTCGATCGTGACAGTCTTCTTGCCGATATTGTCTTCCGCAAGCGTGATGGTCGCGGACGGATCGGAAGAAGTGCTTGCGCCCGAAAGGTAAACTTCCTGGTTGCCGAGCTTGACGATGTAAAGTTTGTTAGCGAGGTCTTCGGGGTTGCAGTTGTCTCTGTTAAGAGTTACGGTAAACTCGTTGCCCGCGAATACCATGTTGTTGTCGACGCCGTCGTCCGGATCGTAATCGTACATACCGGAGAGCGTGATCAACGGCTTGGTGGGATCGCCGTCTTCGAAGCAGGTGTCGCCGAGTTCGAGTTTAGCCGCGAACTGCGCGAGCGCCGCGGTCTCTACCTCGCTGAATCCGCAACGGATATCGTAGTCGGAAAGAGTAAGCGACATTCCGTACGAAGAGGTTACGTTAAGACCGATACCCGCATAGCCGCCGCTGCGTCTCTTGTTGAGGGGTATGAACGCGATGTACTGCCACGGATTGCTGTCCTTACGGGCAAACATATAGCAGTTTTCCTCGATACGGATCATACGAAGCGAGCAGGTTCCCGCATAGGGAAGGTTGTTTACGAGGTTTACGGTCTGACCTAAGCCGCATTCGTACTGAACCGCCGACCAGTAAGAGGTGTCGGGAAGTACGCGGAGTCCGCCGTAACGGAAGCCGATGAATGCGCCGCCGTAAGCCGTCGTGATAGAGAATCCTACCGCGGGGTCGGGCTCTACTCTGTCGTAGTTAGCCGCGTTGGTGGTGTTGCGAACGGTAAATTCCGCAACCTGACACTTGTCTACGGTATAGCCGGAGAAGTATGCGATACCCGAAGAGTTCTTCTGGCACTCGAACAACGCGTAGCCTTCGCTCTCGTGAGAGTAATCCCACGTTCCCGAAGAGGAAGCAAGCGAAAGCGCGCTCTTGGAAGGATCCGCGCAGGACGCCGTACCACCGAACTTGGTGGGAGTCATGAGTCTTGCCATCATCGTGGTGCCGTCGTTGAGAGTAACGTTGGAATCGTTGATGGAAGCGGACGCCGTCACGAGACCGAGATCTATGTTGGCGGTACGATAAGCCGAGCAAGCTACGGAAATCGAATACTCATAACCTTTTTCTACGAATACGATACCTCTTCCGCCTCTGCCGAGTACGACGTACTTAGCCGCAAGACCGTTGTTTTTGGACTGAACGGTGATGGACGGATTGGAGGTGATCTTCTTTTTGGTCGATTCGTCCACAAGGTCGAAGGTGAGTACCGCAAGGTCGGAAACGGTGGGATTAGTCTGCTTTACTTCGAGCACGGTGTCGCCGTCGATTCCGGTCATGGTGTAAACGCCGTTGACCGCGTTTTCTTTGTAATCGTTAGTGATATCGGTGGTCTGCGTAGTAAGATGACCGTCGACGAGTTTCGAAACGGTCTTGTTTATCTGACCGATCTTGAAGAGTCTGCCGGCGATAAACTCAAGAGCTTCGTCGTACTTCTCTTCGTTGCCGTCGCGGCCCGCAAAGATAGTCGCGAAGTCGCTGGTGGAGATCGAAAGCTGTCTTGCGCTGCTTACGGTCACGTCAACCGAGTTGGTCGACGCGTCCTTGTTTACCGCTTCGGTGCTGAACGAAACGGAAAGGTTACGATCGGCGGTGCCGGACAAGCCGTACGCGTAATTAAGCGTTTCGGCGGTAACTTCGTCTCTGGTGTAAGCGTTAGCCGCGTAATTGACGAATCTCGCGTTGTTAAGACCTAAGGACAAAAGACCGGGGCTCATACGATCGGAAAGGTTGTTGTTGGTCTCGCAGTGAACGAGTTCGTCGTTGAGGATGAAATACAACTTACCCTGGATATAAATGATCTTGAGTCTTGCGTTGCCGCTCGCCTCGATGGTCTTGAAGTCAACGAGTCTCGTCGAGTTTCCGCTGAGGAATCTCATGCGGGATTCGAGCTTGGTAAATCCGGAGCTGTTTGCGGTCTGATCGGTCTTGTTTACCGTAAAGGTAAGATACTTGTTGTTGGCAATGAAGAATACAAGACCCGCGGAACCGTTACCGCTCGCCTGACTGACGTCTACTTCGGTCTCTATCGAGAAGTTTCTTCCGAGTTCGTTGGTGAAGAAGATCGCCTGCGAACTGGTAGAGGTCGTCGATACCGACGGGTTGGCAGCGCGTTCCTGCGAAATATCCCAGCCTATCGTCTTACCTAAGCCGAAAAAGCTGTCGCCGACTGCCGCGCCTTCCGCGTCGCCGTTGGTGTAACCGTCTTTGTCGAAAGTGATATAGTTGTTAAGATCGCCGCTTCCTCCCGCAAAAGGTGCCGCAAGCTGAGTTACAAGCACGTCGCTGGACGAATACTGATAGCTGTACGCGGGATAGATCTTGATCTTGTCGGGTCTGCTCTTGATACGGAGTTCTTCCCACGTAAGGAACATTTCGATACCGAACTTATCGGGAGTGCTTCCCTCGCCGGGCTCGGTATTGATAGCGACTTTTACCCTCGTGTAAGCGGGGTACATATTGTTTTTGTCGACTTTGATCGACTTTACCTGCTCGGTGTTGTATACGGTGGTCGAAGTACTCGTAATGAAGATATTGAAGTTGGAGTTGCGGAACATATAGTTTCTGCCGCTCCAAGCGATCTTCGCGCCGTCGTTGCAAAGAGCGTAAACGTAAAGTCCCTTGTCGGAGAACTGCGTGGAAATACGGAAATTTACGTACGGGGACTCGGAAGTCGCTACCTGGTAATATTTCTGGTTTTCCCAGCCTTCTCCCTCGGTCGCTTTACCGTCGATGAGAACGTTGTCGAGGTCGGGGTTTTCGCCGAACGCCGCCTGACGCTCCCAGGTATAGGCGGGAGTGTTGACGTTGAGCGAATCGATGGGGTTTTCGATAATGGTGTCTTCGCCGGGAACGTCAACGTACTTGATCTGTTCCGTCGTCGAACAAGCGGCGGCGATAGATCCGATGCCGAGGGCGAGCGCAGAGGCTAAGATGATATTTTTTATTTTCTTTTTCATGCTTTACCTCCTTATTCCGCGAAGCGTCCCATTACGTACACTTCGGAAACGCGGATCGTATTTTCCTGAGAAGGACTGAGGATAACGGGATCGATCTTGTCTTCCGCCTTGAGCGTAATGATGGCTTCGGTTACCGTGATCTCGTTGAACGTCGCCATAGCGCTGTGACCGTGTTTGAGAGTATATCTTCTCGTCCACGCGTCTTTGGTTACGGGGATATTCGACAAATGGCAATAACCGTTATAATCTGCGTTTACGTCATACCATACGGGCTTTTCGGCGAGCTTGAAGACTACGGATCTTACGGCTCTGAAGCCTTCGTACCAGTCGTAGGGCTCGTAAATCATAATGTTGTGAAGCGTAACGGGTTTGTCCCACGAAAGTTTGATCTGAAGCGTACCGGTATCGGTGCTGGTCTCCCAGTACTGCGACCATTCCTGATACGAGAACATTTCGTCGTTGATATACTTAGCGGTCGTCTTGTCGCCATCGAGAACCTCAACCGAGGCGTACTTCGCTACGTTTTCGTATCCGTTGGGAAGCGCTACTTCGGGGATCGGCTGAAGCGCGTAAGTCGGACCGTTGCCGTACATAAGCGGCATTACCTTATCCCAGTCCTGCTCGGTCGCGTAATGCTGACCGTTCTGCGTTGCGTAGCAACTCTCGATAAATTCGGTAAGTTCCGTTTCGGTCTCGAATCTTCTGAATTCGGAACGGTCGCGCGCTACGCGGTAAGTGTGAAGATCGGTCTCGGTCTGAGCGTTTACGAACTCTCTGAACGTCTTCTGATCGTAATCCTGGAAGGTTACTTTATCGATTCCGAGCGCACGGCCCAAGAAGTTACCGTTCTGGTCAACGTTGTCCGAGGGGTTGTAGAAGCAGTGATACAGGCAGTACAATTCGTCGCCCGCTTCGATAAAGCAATGGTGACCGGAACCGGACATATATGCGTCGGATCTGTCGTCGGTCGAGACGTCAAGTCCGCAGATCGGGCTGTATTCACGAAGTTTTACGAAAGGTCCGAAGGGGTTGTCGGATACGGCGAGCCAGGGCGCGTAACTACGCGAGCCGAGTCCGAACGGCGAATAGGTAAGATAGTACCAGCCGTCTTTTTCGTAAACGAACGTTCCTTCGTTGATGCTGCCTTCCTGTCCGTTGAAAGTACCTTTGATACCCTCGATACCGGTTTCGTCGTTGTTATAAATGATCGAATACGACGGGGAGGTTACGTGAGTAAGAGTTTCCCACATGGGCGAAACCCAGTCCTTGAGCTGTACTACCCAAATGTGGTTGCCCTGGAATACGGACGATACGTGCTGCGAGAAATACAGGAACATTTCGCCCTTGCTGTTGATAACCGGGTTTACGTCGATGAGCGGCCATATGGTACGGTAATCGTTGATCTCGTCGAAGAATACTCTGTACTGGTCGATAGCCTTGATCTCATCGTTGAACCAACCTACGTTGATAATGGGAGTATCGTTGGTTACGGCGTAACCGAACTGGTTAAGGAAGGTCGCGGGAGCGTCTTTCTGATTCTTACCGCTGTTGATGAGGGTAAGTCTCTCTCCGTCATGGCCGAGACCGTTACGATAGAAAGACCATTCGTTGCCCTCCGCGTCGACTTCGGTATATACGCTGCCGTCGCTGTTGTACTTGGCAAGATACGAATAATACGTGTCCGCGTTGATATAACGGTACGGGCCGTTAGGCGTTTCGCTGATGCAGATAGCCGCGGTCATACGGTCGTACGCAAGGCTGCTGCCGTAGCCCTGAACGGTGGTCGCGGGGTTGTATTCGGTGTCCGCGTTACCGGGCTTGGAACAGTTGGACGCAAACAGCATATACAGACCGGTCAAAGGATCTTTCTTGAACTCGGGAGCCCAACAGCAGTTGTTCTGCCACCAGCCGTCGTTGTTACCTACTACGGCGAATCCGTTGACTTCTCCCGAGAATTCCCAGTCGTTAAGATCGCGGGAGCTGTAAAGCATCCATGCGCCGTAAGTCGCGTGCGTCTTAGCCGCTACGTCCGCGGTGATCGTCGACGTCGCACCGGTAACTACTACGTAGAACTGATGTCCGTAATCGCGGATCCAGTCTTCGAGAGTACCGTTTTCGGCAATGAACTCTTCTTCGGTGCCGTACTGAGTGAAACGCGCCTTGAATTTGTTGTAAGAATTAGTGATGTCTTCTTCCGAAACGTACATTGCGCCGGGGTCCGCGCCGGTAAATCTCGTCTGATTGAGATAATACAGGCTCGAATCGTAAATGTTGGTTTCCCCTTCCGCTTCATCGTCGGCAAATCCGGCGTCGTAATCGAGACTGAATCCGGCGTCGAGACCGACTTTATCGACGGTAATCGTCTGACCGGGGATCTCGCGTTCGACCGTCTTGGTCACAACGTTAGTACAGCCGGTAAGAGCGGTAACGGAAAGAGATGCGGCGCAAAGCGTGGAAGCGACAACTTTGAAAATTCTCTTCATTTTCTTTCTCCTTTTTTTATTTTATACCCTGGCAGGGATATAATCATAGTGGTTTTCGGCTAAACAGCCGCTTTGATAACGAATACGCACTCCGTTATTATAATATTTGATAACGAATACGCACTCCGTTATTATAATAAATGAAACGCGTATGCGCACGCGCGAGGGAATAAATCCGACAAAACCGTTTTGCCTTATTGATACGGCAAAGTTCGGTAAAGAAAATCTTTATCGAACCGCCGGTCTCACATTCCCTATCGCTCTCCGTATCCCCCGTAAAAGGGGAAACGGAAAACAAATAATGCTTTTAGCCTTTTAAGCCCGAACTCATCGATATACCTTTAAGGATGTAATCCTGAATAAGAAGATACAACAGAATGAGCGGGAACATTCCGACGGCGCAGAACGCCATCATGACGTTAGTAAGATTCTGATACTGTTCGGAACACCACTTGAGTACAAGCTGTACCGTCCACGCGTCGGTGTTGGTCGATAAGTAGATCAACGGTCCGAGATAGGAGTTGTACGATCCGATAAATCCGAGTACGGCCTGAGTCGTGAGCGCCGGCATCGAAAGCGGTATGATAAGCGTAAGGAATATCTTGATATCGCTCATGCCGTCGATTTTCGCCGCGCCGATAAGGTCGTCGGGGATACCCATTATGTACTGACGCAGGAAGAATACCGTTCCTATACCGCCGAACAAGCCGGGGACTATAATAGGAAGCGCCGAACTATCCCACTTAAGTATGGACATATACATTCTCGACGCGGTCATCGTGATGGTTCCGGGGATCATCATCGTCAGCATCAAGAATCCGAAGATCGCGTTTTTGCCTTTCCAGTTAAGCTTTGCGAAACCGAAAGCCGCCGAAGCGTTGACGAATATCGATATGAGAGTCGTCGGCAGATAGTACAGGAACGTATTTCTCAAGCCGCCGAGGATCATTGACCACCACAACACTACGCGCCTGTATCCCGCAAGAGAAAGTCCGTGCTCGGGCCACCATTGGAATATGGGCTGCGTCGCGTCGAAATCGCTCTTGAACGAGGATATAAGTATAATGTAAAGGGGCAACAGTATGTACAGCGAATACAGTATGATCAGAAAATAACACAAATAAGGAGGTCTAAAGACTTTTTTCTTATTCGGTTTGAAGTTTTGCGAATTGTATATAGCTTCTTCTTTTGCCATATAAGAAAACCCTCCTTTTTAGTTGTCGTAGCTTACCCACTTGTCGCTCATGTAGAAGTTTATTCTCGTTACGGCAAGAATAAAGATCGCGAGCATCCAAGCGGCGGCGGACGATTTACCCGAACCTTCGGTACCTCCGCCTATACTCATCATGTATACGTAGTATACGGTCGTCATGCCTGCGTATTTGCCTTCGAACGGTCCGCTCGTAAACATAGGTCCGTATCCGGATGTACTTCCCGCCTGAGAGAAAAGCTGGATAGTACCCATTGCCTGCAACGCGCCGATCGTGTTCATCGTAAGGACGTAGAACGTCGTGGGCGAAATCGCGGGAAGCGTAACGTTGAAGAATACCTCACGTTTGTTGGCGCCGTCTATTTCCGCCGCCTCGATAAGAGATCCGTTGACCTGCTCGAGCGCCGCCTGGAACAATATACTGCCCGCGCCCGCGCCCCACGTCGTCGTAAAGATTACGAGAGGCATAAAGACTTCGGGAGTCGTGAACCAGCTGACCGGAGATCCTCCCATCGCCGTTATTATCGAATTGACGATACCGTAATCGCGGTGGAATACGAGCTTCCACATCATCGTTACGCCGATCGACGAACAAACGTTGGGAATGTAAAGTATGGTACGGAAAAGCTTCTTGAGTCTGATACGGCTGGTAAGAAGTACCGCCGATCCGAGGCCGAGGAAAAGTCCGAGCGGCAACGAAAGGAAATAGTACAGAGTCTGGAGCAACGACCACCAGAACTGGGATTTAGACGAGAACAAAAGATAAACAAAGTTATCGAATCCGACCCAAACGGCGTTGCGTATATTCCAAACGTGCAGATCGCAAAATGACAAGTATACCGAAAGCGCAAACGGAACGAGAGCGAAAAGGCAATATCCTACGAAGGGCCACATCGAGAACAACCAACCCTCGATGGTCTCCTTGACAACCTTCTCACGTTTTGAACGCGTTGCTCTTTCCTTTTTAAATAGATTGGTATTTTCGAAAATGTCGAGATGCTGCATATTCTCATGCGGATTCGCGACGTTTTCGTTAGTTGCAATGTCGTTCATGCTTTCTCCTTATTAACGCGTATTTCCGTCCCTTTTTGCGGGGACGGAAAACGCACTTGCTTGTTTTTCCGGTTAAGGATTATACTCTTGCTCCGTATCTGAGCACCCACTGCTGAAGGACGTTGGTGTCGGATCCGTAGTAGTAGTTGAAGGTGTTGTGAAGTACCGAGTTGGAGGATCTCGTGTAGTTGGTGAACAGATCCGCTACGGTAAGTTCGCCTTGACGAACTTCGGAGTTAAGCGGGTTAGCCCATTCTTTGATCCAGGTTGCGGAACCGTTGGGAAGGTACCACCAGTCGCCCGCCTTCTCGTATTCGATCGCGTACGCGAACAACTTGAGGTTGAGGTTTCTCTCGGAGGGCTTAATGAAGGTCTTTTCGGTGATCTCGGTACCTACGAACAGGGATTCCTGGTTGGGGATATAGCCGTTCTTAGCTCTTATCGACTGAGCGCCGAGACCCTTGGAAGTGTCGCCGGGCTTGTTGAAGAACACGTCGTACTCTTCCGCCGCCGAATCGGCAAACGCCTTAGCCTGCGGTCCGAAGTAAACGTTGTTGCCGTCGATATAGTAGTAGTCCGAAGCCATCCACTGAATGATTTCCCAAGCCGCCTGGATCTCGTTCTCCGCGCAACCCGCGGTGATTCCGAGCGCTACGCACTCGCTGTGTCCGGCCTGTACGCCGATAGCCTTAACGGTATCGTCGTCAGCCTCGCCCGGATTGAGATATTCCTTATAGATCGGAAGGTTAGCGATACCCCACGAAATATCCGCCGTCTTACGAAGGTCGCCGAGCTTGTCGCCACGCTCGATAACGAACGCTACCTTGTTGTGCGCAAGGTTGTATACGTCCACCGCTTCGGAATTGTCCGAAGTATCGGGAAGATACGATACGCCGCCTACCTGGTCAAGAGCGCTCTGTCCGCCTACGGTATCCTCGTCGGCTTTGTTGGGAACGAGGTGGCAGAATCTCGTAAACGCCTCTTTGGTCGAGGGAAGTTCGAGAAGCACTTTGTCTTCGGTCTTGTTGGCGAGGTTGTCGGTAGCGGCAGCCTTGACCGCGGGATGAATACCGTCGTTGGTGCTTCCTCTGTCTATTTTGGAGCCCGCGCCGACGTCGGAAACGTTTCCGGTAGCGGCGTCAACTTTGATATACGCGCCGGGAACGTCCGGGTTGGGAACGACGATGCTTCCGCTGGTAGCGGTCATAACGCCGTTTTTGGGTTCTACGTTAAGCTTGCTGATGTCGAGTTTGTCGAGCCACTCAAGCGTTTCGCCTTCCTTATATACCTTGCCGGTATAAAGTCCTACGTATCCGTCCTTGAGCACCTTATAGTTCTTGGTGTAATCCGAAAGAGAGAACGTCCAGGTACCTGCTCCGGTGGTATCTTCGATACAGTCGCCGCCTACGGACCAGCCGTAAGTGAACCACCACTGCGTGAAGTAGCCGTAGTTGGACGCGCTGTTCGGGTTAAAGTTCTTGGAGCACATCATCGCGATGTCTTCGATCTCGTCCCACGACATCGCTATCGAAGCGTTGAACAACAGAATTTCGTCGTCCTCGGGATCCGCGCCCTGATCGGGTGCGAAGAAATCGTTATCCTGATACTCGGTATCGGGGTTCTCGTAGAAAGCGTGTCTCGGGCTTCTGCTGCGATAGAATCCCTTAGCGGGAACGGTGATGTTGTTCTGTTCGAGAACGTCGGACTGGATCTTGGCGTTGTCGTACTGATAGTAGTAGTTGATGCCTTCGCCGGGGGTCTTTTCGGTCACGAACTTAAGATGGTCGTGCGTGTTGCCGAACATATCTTCGATCTTGCCGTCGTTCCACAATTCGAGAAGTTTCTTGCCTTCCCACTCGCTCTGCGGGAGATCGGAAAGTCCCGCGTAGAAAGTGCAAAGTTCGTCGTAGTTATCCGCGGTAACGGTTTCGTCCTCGACCGAAATAACAAGGATACCGTTTCTTTCGAGTACGGTACGGTTGTAGTAAAGCGCGGTCGGGTTGGAGTCGATGGGAACCGCCCACAAGTCGTCGTCTTCGTACGAGGTCCAACCATCGATGTTAAGACGGAATCTGTCGATCATACCTGCCCACATTTCGCTGAGCTGCTGGCGGAAGTTGGGTTCGCTGGTAAGGTCGCCGATGTTACGAAGTTCGCGGCTGTACTGTTGCGCCCACGTCTTGAAGTAACGGTCGTTGATCATATAAATATCGTACGGATCGGTAGCCGAAGGACCGAGTTTACCGTTAGCGGTCTGCTGATACGAACCGAAAGTTCCCTGCGGGGTAAACTTAAGTTCGATATTGCGCGCCTTGCCGTAAGTACGGTTGAAATCGGATACGATCGTAGCGTAAGTCTCCGTCATTACGTCGCCGGTAGCATATCCGCCCATAAGTATGGTGGTCTTGTTTCCGGTCGGTCCGCTCTGACGGCTGATCGTGAAGGTAAAGGTTTCGGTTTTTCCGTCCTTCTCCGCCGTAACTACGTACGTGCCTTCCGCCGAGTGCGTGGCGCCGCTGACTTCTACGCCGTTCCTGGTAACGGTAAAGGTTGCGCCGGAAACCACGGTAATGGTAACCGCCGAACTCGTCGAGCCGTTCTTTGGAAGCTCTGCGCCGCCGGCTCTTACCGTAATAAGCGAGTCGTCCTGAACGGGACCGGGGGTGGGATTATCGTTGTTATTGCCGTTCCCTCCGCATCCGACAAGACACGTCGCCGTCGTGAAAGCAAACACGGTCGCAAGTGCAATGCTCAATGCTTTTTTCATCTTTTATTCTCCTTTAATAAAATGATTTACTGTTTATTACAAAAGGATCGCTCCTCTTATAAACCCGTGTGGACCAAAAAGCAAAATCTCCGTCATTTTCCCGAATAATCTGCTTTCGTCACTTTGCACAAATAACCGCCCTTGCCGAAGCCGCAAAGAACGCGGTACGGCGGATTTTGGGCGCACTTATCCCAAAGCGACACCTTTGGCTTATAAAATTATACTCCAATATGCACTCGTTTGGCAATGCATTTTTATCCCAAAAAGTTGACTTTTACTCTTGTGTGAGAAAATCCGGGATTAAAACGAGAAATAAGAAGGAAATAATTATACAAAATGCACAATCCGTTTGTTTCCGTAAAGGCGCACGGCAGCCCGCAAAACGAGATCCAAAGTTATAACGGCGCGCGGATAATATATAAATATATTATACAACTCTTTTTGCTCAAAATCCAACGTTTTGTGCGAGTTAAAAGAAATATTCCGAAATGGGTTGATTTTTGAAATAAAATAAACTATACTAATACATATGAGAAACTATATAGTCGCGACGGACAGCAGCGCCGATCTTACGAAAGACGAGATCATGGAAAATCACATAGCCGTCCTGCCTGTCAGATATCTCGACGGCAAAGTCTTCAAAGAAGAAAGCGTCGAGCAAGGTCCCGCATACAAGCGTTTTTTCGATAATCTGCGCGACGGGAAGAAGGCGAGATTCAGCACTCCGGATCAAAACGATTACGGGGAATTTTTCGACGCGCTTATAGAATCGGGCAAAAAAAACATCGTTTACGTGGCGTCTTCCTCAAAACTCGACACGGATTTCAAAAAAGCGAAAAAAGCCGCCGCCGAGAGCATGATCAAATTCCGCTCGTCGACGATCCTGATCCTCGATTCGCTTTCGCTGGGTCCGGCAAAAGGCATGATCGCGTTGAAACTCGCGGGCCTTTCCGGCTCGATCTCCGTTTCCGAAGCCCTCGTCAAAGGCAGGGAGCTGGTCAGAAACACGACGTCGTTCGCGATAATCTACGACCTGGGACTTATTTCGTCGCAGGAAAATTCCCCCGTTTTTTCGGCGGGACTCAATATCGGCGTAAAACCCGTGCTGACTTTGACCGACAAAGGATCGCTGCAGATATTCAGGCGCGCGAAAAGCGAAAAAACCGCCGTTATGGCGGTGCTTAAATACGCCGCCGAAAAACAGGCGGACAAAACTTCGTTCTTTATTTACAGCGCGGACAACACGCGTAACGAACTGTACGCTATAAAAATGCTTCAGGAAAAATTCCACGGCGCATATGTAAAAGTCGGCGACGCGGGTATGCGTAACGGCGCGTACTTCGCTCCCAACGCGATATTTATCGGCTTTTGCGCTCCTCGGATCAAAGCCACGCCGCCCAAGCCTCAGATAAAAACTTACAAAGACGAAGACGTAAATCCCCACGGCGAATAAGCCGCGGGGATTTTTGTCCGCTCACACCGCTTGCGCCTCTTTCGGAACGGGCGCGATCTCTTCGCGTACACCCGCGCGCTCGTCGGCGTTATCTTTATTATCTTTATTTTTCGCGCTCGCGCCCAGCAGTATCCTTCGCTCCGCCGCTTTTCCGACGCGTTTGACCTCGACTATCGGAAAAGCCTTATACTCGCCGTCGGTCACTACGCCGGCAACGCTTTTGCTTACGAAAAATCTTACGTCCGAACAAAGAATCACGAGATCGAATTTCTTAAGATCGGCGACGAATCTCCTTAAAAGCGCGGCGTTATGGCGCGTATATTTTACGTCGTCGAAATTTATATACAGCGTTTTCGCTTCCGCGTTGTATTTCGCCGCGATCAAAACCTTGCGGTACTCGAACGCGTCAAGTTTGGCAAGGCGCGAATCGAGACAGCCGCGATAACCGACGAAAGACAAAAGTTTTGCCGGCGGCGTTTTGTCTCCGCATAGCGCCCGACTGTACGCGACGTAATCTTCCGCCGTGACAAAAGCGAAAGGTCGCGTACCGGCGACAAGGACGGATTTGCCCTTGCGGTCGGTGCAGTACAGCACTTCGGCGGCGTCGATATATATCTCCTTGCTCTCGAAATAGCGGCGTTTTTCCGCGCAATCTCCGAATACGAAAGTCAGCATCGTTTTTTCCTCCGTCTTAAGTCTTGACCAAAACGCCCGACTTTATTCAATTACGAACGACTACTCAAAAGCGCCGCCCGAAGGACGGCGCCAAAGCTGAATTCGACGATACGTTTCGACGATACGTATTTATTATTCCGTTATTGTTTTGCGCTTACGGGAGTGACCGACCCGCGAGATACTTCGAAGTATTTTACTCTGCTGCCGGGCACTACTTCGCGATCGGTGCACGTGACTATCGACTGCACTCCGTCTATCTTAGCGATAAGCCGTTCGGTCCGCTCGGGATCGAGCTCGGAGAACACGTCGTCGAGAAGAAGTATCGGCGATTCTCCCGTGCGATCGCGGTAAAGATCGACTTCGGAAAGCTTGAGCGAAAGCGCGGCGGTTCGCTGCTGACCCTGACTTCCGTATTTGCGCACGTCCACGCCGTTTACGACTACTTTTATGTCGTCGGTCTGCACGCCGCAATGCGTAAACCCGTACTTGAGATCTTTTTCTCTATCAAGGCGCAATAATCGCATAAACTCCGCCTTAGTCTCTTCGTCGCTTTCGCACGTCGTGCCTTCGTAAACCAGTCCGAGTTTTTCCTTGTCCGAAGTAAGAAAAGCGTGATTTTCCGAGGCGAGCGCGTTGAGTCTGCCGACAAACCCCTTGCGGTTGCGCGCTATAACGGCGGCGCAAACGGCAAGCTGAAGATCCCATACGTACAGCGAATTTTCGTCCGCTCTGCCCGATTTGATGAGCGAATTGCGCTGCTGTAATACCTTATTGTATCGCTGAAGCGTATAAAAATACGTCTTGGACAACTGGCAAAGCGCTATGTCCATAAACCTGCGCCTGTCTGCGGGACCGTTTTTGACGATCGCTATCTCGTCGGGCGAAAACAATACCGTCGCTATCACGCCCATAAGTTCGCCTATCCGCGTGACCGGAACGCCG
>CACZPH010000036.1 GCA_902783025.1 uncultured Eubacteriales bacterium
CAAGGCGAATAAGACAAGGGGCGCGTACTTCGTCGTACGCAACCCGCAGTCGAGTGAGCCTTAACGCAGTATCACGCCTCGTATCGGGCGCGAGAAGAGGTTTTGTCGATAGTCCGGTCAAAGAGATTTTGTGCCGAACGGACTTCTTCTGTCGTAGGCACGCGGGCGGGAAACGTATAAGCCGTTCCGAGAGCGGCGTACTTTGAACCGGCAAGATTGTGATAAGGTAATACCCGCACCTTGACGGCTCCCGAGAGCGACTTGACGAAATCCGCTATCTTGGACATTTCGCCGTCGTTGTAGCCCGGCACGAACGGGACGCGGATCTCGATTTTTTTGTTTAAGGAGTCGACGTATCTGATATTGGAAAGGATCGGGGCGTTACTTTTGCCGGTGCAAGCGATATGGACTTCTTCGCTTATCGCCTTGATATCGAACAAAAAAACGTCAGTAAAAGGCAAGACTTTGGTGATAGCCGACTTTGGCGCAAAGCCGCAGGTGTCTACCGCGGTATTAACGCCCGCCGCCTTAAATCTTGACAGCAATTCCGCGCAAAAATCCGCCTGCATAAGGCACTCGCCGCCGCTGAGCGTTATTCCGCCGCCGCTCGCTCTGAAAAACGGTTCGTCTTCCATGACAAGGTCGAACACTTCGTCCGCCGTATACTCCCTGCCAAATAAATAGAGCGCCGAGCCGAGACAAACTTCTTCGCATTTTCCGCACGCTACGCACTTGCCGCGCTCGAAAACATGCCCGTTATCGCCAAAAACGTGCGCGCTTTGCTTGCAAACCGCCACGCATTCGCCGCACCCTATGCACTTCGACTCGTAGAAGGCAAGCTCAGGCTCCGCCGATAAACCTTCCGGGTTGTGGCACCACTTGCATCTCAGCGGACAACCCTTAAAAAACACCGTCGTGCGTATACCGTCGCCGTCGTGAACGGCAAAACGTTTGATCTCGAATATACGCGCTTTCATGCTATATTCTCCGCGCGCTTGATATACGCTTCCTGCTCGGCGGGCGAAAGATTATTCCAAAGCACATTCCAACCGCAAACGCGCACTTGAAGATTGGCGTATTTTTCGGGATGAGCCTGCGCGTCGCGAAGCATTTTCGAATCGAAAATATTGAACTGCACACTCTGGCCGTCGCCATCGTAGTATACGTCAAGCAAGCCTTTGATTGCAGCGAGTCCGTCATCGCCCTCTACTGCGGACGGGTGCAGCATTACGTCAAGGCAAAAAGACTCGGTAAACGTATACGGATCCAGTCCGAGAGCCGACTTTATGAGAGCGGTAGCGCCGTTTCTGTCCGCACCGACAGAGGGCGAGGCGTTCTTGGACGCTTCTTCGCCGCTTTTCCGTCCGTCGGGAGTCGCCGCGGTCTTAGCGCCCTGCCAAACGAACTGCATTGCCGAATGCATTATAGGTTTGTATACTCCGCCGCGACTGTTGGGGCGGTTAGCTACTTTAAGCGTGAAATATCTTGCCAAAGCCGCCGCGGTTTCGTCGGCTTCTTTGTTGCCGTTGCCGTACTTGGGTGCGAATTTTTGCGCTGTCAGGCGAAGTTTTTCGCTACCCTCCCAGTCGTTGTCGAGCGCTTCCTTAAGCGCGGAAAGCGATACCGTCTTGGTATCGAAAACGAGGTATTTGACCGCTTCGAGCGAATCGACCGCGCTTGCGAAACCGCAACACAAAAGCGCGGAATTGTTATATTTTACGCCGCTCTGATACGCGTCGACGCCTTTTTGCATTCCGCCTTTTACCGTCGCGGAATACATATTCGACGGATTCATATAGCCGAGATACTTCTCGAATTCGTCCGCTATCGAGATCGACTTCTCGATAAGAAACGACCATTGCGCAATAAACGCCGCGTAAAAGTCCTCGAAAGTGGTAAGCGTTTCCGTTTTTCCGGTTTTTACGCCCACTTGTTTGCCAAGCCGTACGTCAAAGCCGTCCGAAAAAACGTACTCGACAGCCTTAAGAACGTTGACGTACGCGGAGACGGCGGACACTTCGTTTGCCCTCACGCCCGTTTCGTAACAGCCGCGAATATCGTAAGAGCGCGCTTCTTTTTCGGTAGCGCCGTACGAGCGTATCGCCTTAATCATGCCTTTTTCGCAACAAAAAACGTAACTGCCGACGTTTTGGCGGATAGACGACAATATCTTGTAGAGAAAATCGCGCGGGACAAGGGGCGAATACTTGATCTGTATCTTGGGGTTGTATATTCCGAGACGCGAATATACGTCGATAATATCGTAAGAAAGCGCGTTGATCTTGCATTTGCCTTCCTCATCCGTGCCGCCTAAGTAAAGCGGCTGTCCCCAGTAATTGCCGATAGCAGACCATTGCAAAAGAAAATATCCCAACAATTCCTTTATCTCGTCGCGCGTGTATCTTCCGCTCCCGAGGTCAGCCTCGTAAAAGCGAAAAAGCGTATGATCGAGACCGTTGCCGAGCGAGCGGACCTGATAGCAGTCAATGGATTCGCTGATCATAAAATACAAATACATTACAAGCATCGCTTCGTAAATATCTTGCGGCGCGCCTTGAGATATGCTGCGAAGCGCCGAAGATATCCGTGAGGATTTTTCCCCACGGCGGGTGAGCGAAAGATCGTAAAGCCTGCGAACGAACCGCACTATCGCGGCGTATTCTATCTCGATACCGTCGAAAAACGCCGTTTGCTCGACGTTTAACGCGCCTTGACTAAAAAGCAATTTTCCCCTATACTCCTTCGCTCGAGCAAGCAATCCCGTAAACCCTAAAGAAAGCACCGCGTCCCAGTCGGGTATGACGTGATCGAAATCCGGCCACATATTCGAAGCGCCCGAAGCGTTGAGAAGATCGTAATCGGGTTTTATCCCCGGTATTTTCTCGGTAAACACCTCGTTCCGCCACTTCTCGCAAGTGTGTTCGGCGGTTTCCCTTCCCCAAGTGTAAATCAGCGGGAAATAGTCTTCGTCGCGGATATCTACGCGCGTATTATCGAGTACGTATTCGACCGCGCGCGCTTTGGCTATCGGATGAGGCGCGTCGGCATAACGCTCGGCGACGACATTAAGCCCTGCCTTTATCTCGTCTATCGTCTTGCCGGTGCTCTCGTCCGCTTCCCAGCCGTGATACGCCATTCTTTTATACGAATCGAAAGGCGCGAGCGGATCGTGATACTTGCGCTCTATCGCCTTTCTGTCATTTTCAAAACTTCCTGTCATTTTGTTCCTCCCCGAAAGTAAATACATTATACGATAAAAAATCGAAAAACGGAACGACCATAACGCAAATACTTGACTTTTTCACAACAATACTTTAGAATGGACGTATGAAAAACTTTTTTGAAAACGAAATAAACGTAACCAAAATAGTTTTCGCGTGTTTCGTACCTACCGCGCACGGCGATCGGGTGCATAACGACCGGCCGTCGCACGGAATAGCGATAAACGTGGGCGATACCGATAAATACTACGTTTTCTCTACCGGAAAGACTATTAAAGTCGGCAAAAACGAGCTGATTTTTCTGCCGCTGCGATCGTCGTATGTTGTAAACGGAGAAACTTTGGGCGACGCGTACTGCATCAATTTTCTCACGGATAGCGACGAGGTTTACGAACCCGCTTTGCTTAACGTAAAAAACCCGTCGTACGTAGTCGAATGCTATAAGCGCGCCGTGAAGGTGTGGGAAAAAATGCATCCGTCGCGCGATCTTAAGTGTAAAGCGGAACTGTATAACGTACTCTTCGAGATCTCGTCGCAATCGATGTCCGCATACCTTCCCGCGTATAAAACGGACATTATTGAAACGGCAATAAATTATATTCACGAAAACTACTCTGTTCCGTCTCTCAGTTGCGCGCGTCTTGCGTCGATGTGCAGAATAAGCTACGAATACTTCAGACGGCTGTTTAAGGAAAAATTCGGTTGCAGTCCGATCAAATACGTAAACGACTTACGGCTAAGGCGAGTAAAAGAACTGCTTCTATCCGGATTTTACTCGGTGAGTGAAGCCGCCGAACAATCGGGATTTTGCGATATGAGCTACTTCAGCAGGTTTTTTAAGAAAAACGTCGGGATCTCGCCGAGCGAGTACCTATCAAGGCGGAATTGAGTTTTTCGCGCCGCGCTCTTGACATAATGGCGGCGGGCGGGGTATAATTAAGAAAAGGAGTAATTATGCGTCTTGACAAATTTCTGAAAGTATCGAGGATACTCAAGCGGCGTACGCAAGCGGCGGAAGCGTGTAAAATGAACAAAGTTTTCGTCGGCGGGCGCGAAAGCAAGCCCGGACACAAACTCAAAGCGGGCGACGTCGTGCGCATCGAGTTCGCTTCCGGCGCGCTTACTTTCCGCGTGCTCGCGCTGAACGAAAAGGCTACCAAAGAGGAGGCCGCGACTCTGTATGAAATACTCTGATTTTACCGTCGTTTTGCTGTGCGCGGGCAAAGGCGAGCGGGCAAAACTCGACAAAAATAAAATATTTTACGATCTCGGCGGCGTTACGGTACTGGAAAAGGCTCTCGCCGCTTTCGAAGACTTCGAAAATATCGTGGTCGTTTGCTCTAATGACGACGAAAAGGAAATACGCCGATACTTCGCGGGCAAGATAGTTTACGGCGGCGAAACGCGGGCACAAAGCAGCCAAAACGGACTCAGAGCCGTAAAGACGGAATACGCGCTCGTTCACGATTGCGCGCGGCCATTCGTAAGTAAAGCGCTCGTTGAACGCGTGGCGAAGCTTACCCGAGAAAAAGGCTGCGCCGTGCCGGTGATCAAAGAAAAAAATTCACTCAAAAAAATCGAAAACGGGGCGCTGAAAACCGTAAACCGCGACGACTACGCCGTGGTACAGACTCCGCAGGGTTACATTACCTCCGCTCTTGTCAAGGCTTACGAAAACGCGGAAAACGAAACGGACGAGAGCGCGGTTTTCGAGAAGGCGGGCAATAAAATTTTCGCCTGCGAAGGAGAAGAGAGCAACGTCAAACTCACTACGCCGTCGGATTTCCGCGCTTTTCCGCTCGTGGGGATAGGCTATGACGTTCATAGGCTCGTAAAAGGCAGAAAGCTGATTTTGGGCGGCGTTGTCATACCGCACTACCTCGGTCTTGACGGGCATTCGGACGCGGACGCGCTCGTCCACGCCGTAATGGACGCTATACTTTCGGCGGCGGGACTGCCGGACATCGGGAATTTGTTTCCCGATACCGACGACAAATATCTCGGCGCCGATTCGTGCGATCTTCTCAAAGAAGTTATTGAAAAAATCAAACCCAAAAAGATACGCTCGATAAGCGCCGTAATAATGGCGCAAAAACCGAAAATGGCGCCATATATTCCCCAAATGCGGACAAAACTCGCCGCCGCTGTCGGAATACCTTACGAGTGCGTAAACGTTTCGGCCACCACTACCGAAAAACTCGGAATAATCGGCGAAGAA
>CACZPH010000037.1 GCA_902783025.1 uncultured Eubacteriales bacterium
AGTAATCCGGTAACTGTTAAAATGTGATTACGAGTTCAATCAGAGCGTCATACGCTCCGCCAAGAGCAACCTAAATCGAACCCCTAAAGTTCGGTTTGGGTTTTTCTTTTGCAAAAATCCCGTGTTGTATTGCGTTTTTTAGGATTTTGATATAGGTTTTCGGCGGGTGCTTGACCGCGGAGCGTAGCGACGCGCTTGTATATGTCAAGCCCCCGCCACAGTGTCATTCGGTTAATTTCTATATTTTTTATTGTAGACCTTAATTGCCATTGACTTTTACCTTTAAAAATGTTAAACTAATGTTAGTTTGATGATAACGGAGACATTTTATGACTTATGCAGAGAAAATAAAGCAATCAAGGGAAACTCTCTTGATGACACAAAGCGAATTGGCAAACGAATTGGGTGTCAATTCAATTACGGTTTGCCGCTGGGAAACCGGAAAAACAGAGCCTAGCATAAAAGCTAAAAAAGCATTCAGAGACTTATGCGAACGTAATGGTATCGATTTCAAAGATAACAATGGCTAAAACACAAGAAGAAATCACAAAAAACATGCGTAGTAACAAAAGTAAGGATACAAAGCCCGAGTTGATATTACGCAAAGAACTTTGGAAACGCGGCTTGCGTTACCGAAAGAATTACAAAAAAGCCGTCGGGAAGCCCGATATCGTATTCGTGAGCAAGAAGATAGCGATATTCGTAGATGGCAAAATGTGGCACGGTTACAATTGGGAGAATCAGAAAAACGACTTCAAATCTCATCGGGGTTTTTGGATTTCGAAAATCGAAAGGAATATCGAGCGAGACAAAGAAGTAACGGAACAACTGCAAAATGACGGTTGGGTGGTATTGCGTTTTTGGGATTTTGATATAAGAAAAATCTTCAAGACTGCACGGACAAAATAGAACGCGCTTACAATAATAGAAAGAATTAACATTATTTATGACAAACAGGATTGCAAAATGAATAATTGGACGAGAGAAGAAGAGATAGTGGTTTTTGAATTATATTGTAGAATACCATTCAAAAATTCGTCAAAAAATCATCCCGAAGTTATAAAGGTGGCAAATATAATCGGGCGCACGCCAAGTGCCGTAAATATGAAAATCGGCAATTTTGGTTCTTTCGACGAAAACTTAAAAAAACAAGGAATCGTCGGATTAACGAACGCAAGCAAGTTGGATGGTGAAATATGGGAAGAATTCAATGATCGATGGGATAAGTTATCCGTCGAAGCGGCTACAATTGTTGCAAAAATGACAACAAAGACGGCATCAGCAACACTTGATACACAAGAAGGCAAAGATATTCCCGTAGGGCGAGAAACTATTTCCGCAGTAAAAAGACGAATTAACCAGTCATTCTTTCGTTCGGCTGTTTTGGCATCCTATAACGGCGAGTGTTGTATAACAGGGATAGCCACCCCCGAGTTGCTGATTGCGAGCCATATAAAGCCATGGAAGGATTGCAACGAAGTCGAGAGAACGAATCCGCGTAACGGACTATGCCTGAACGCTCTCCACGACATGGCTTTCGACAAAGGATATATTACAGTAAAACCTGACGGTGAAATTCTTGTTTCAAATCAAATAAAAGCAATTAACGAAGAAAGCAAACACAAGTATTTTTTATGTTATGATAAACAAAAAATACGATTTCCGGATAAGTTTTTACCGGACAAGGAATTTTTGGAATATCATAACGATGTGATTTTTGAAAAATGGAAAAGACAAGGACAATAGATAAACTTCAATTTTTAACAATGATGACCGATCCGGAACAAGTTTTTTTGGTCAAGAAGGAAGACAACGAATTATATCTTATTGCGGATATGGAAATTGTGGACGAGTTCAGCGGTTTGCCATCTGTTCGGACGGAAACGATGTGTTTTAAAATGAAAAACGACGAATTGTTTTTGGGCGAAGCGATTGAATGTAGAACAAGATATTGTGGAGGAATTTACATTAACGATAATGTAGGCAAAAGTTCGGATACAATATTTGATGAATTTGTAAACATAGCTGAATGTGCACGGTTTTTCTGCTGTAACAATGATAAAGTTGGGAATATATCGCCAAAATTAAATAACGGCATGAATTACATTTTAATTTGTTGACATCAAACAATTTTTTGTTTTGCGGATTTCGGTATTCAATCGAGCAAAAACGGCATATCGTTTACGCTCAAAGCGAATATGGGAACGTATTACGACCGAGTGCCGATTATAAAAGATAATTTTGGCATACGAAATATCACGCCGACGGAATGTCTTGCGTTACAAGGTTTTCCGAAAGACTTCTCTTTTCCCCTTTCCGTTCCCGCGAGAGAACAATACAAACAAGCGGGAAATACGGTGTGTGTAGCAATCAGCTACCAAATAATTCGAGGATTATTATGCAAATAGAAGAATTCGTTTCAAATTATAAAGCGTTTTGCGAATCAAAGTTCGGAAGCCGAACAGGTACCGCAACTTCTTATGCGAACGCATACTCTATTGGCGCAAAGGGACACATCGGTACAGCAGTTTAATAGCATAAAAAGCATTAAAGATTCTAAACGCAGAGAGAAAGCGTTGAAATGCTATTTAAGTAAAACAATTTTATCTGGCGCAACAAAAGAAATGCTTGAACACGAAAATCTTTATGAAGAAGTAGAATCATGGTTTAAAAACATGAAAACCCTATATGATTATCGAGAATGAATTCGATTTACGTTACTAACGCTCCGCCACAGCCGCCTGTATCGGGCGGCTTTATTATTTTACTTTTCGGCAAAAAGCATACGAAAAACAGCGTCCGTTTCGGGACGCCGTTTTTGTAAAGCATATTGAGTTTTTCTTTTGTTGTCCGATAAAATCATGAGCTTCGCTCAGATTTTTTCCAATGTGATCATGCCGCCGTAAACGACGTCGCCGTTTTCGTCGCGCCTTAGGCTCATGTAATTGGTTTCGCCGTCTTCTTCGCCGCACTCGTACTGCCATTCGCCGTCCTCAGAGCGCACCTCGTGCTGTTCTAAGATAGCGACGCCGTTATCGTCGATAGGCATATCGGGCTCGTTTTGCCTGACGAGTTCGACGTCCTCGGGCGTAAGAATCATTTTTACGGTAAGGGCGGACTCGGAGATCTCGACGAGCATTTTGAGCATATTGACAAAGTCCGCGGTCTCTTCGGTTTTTTCCATGCCCTCAAGGTCTTGACGCGAAAGCGTGCGCGTGCCGTTTTCGTCGGCAAGCAGCACGGATTTTACTCTGTATTTTCCTTCGAATTCCATAAAAAACTCCTTTTTTTACGCCCACGGATTTTCGGACTGTTTTTGTCTGATACCGGAGAGAAGTTCCTGTTCCCAAAGCATCCATCTGCCGTCGGCGGCCTTGCGCATAATGATAGCGCGAAGACTGTCCGCGCCGCCGCTCTGGACGAAAAGCTTCTTGTAGTTGACGTTATCGTCCGAGTATTGGTTCGACTTTACGGTCAGTTCGTACGGAACGGACGGGGTGTAGTCGTTGGCGGGCGTAGCGCCCGAAAAGTACGAGCGCGGCACATAATCCTGTCCGTCCATAAACCTGTCGTTGAGAAAGGACACGTCGCGCGGGCTCAACGGACGCGGTCCGCGCAAAAAGTTAAGCATTTCCACGCCTTTTTCGCGCTCCTTGGCGCAAACGCACAGCGCGCAAACGGTAAGCGCGGCGGTATCGAAAGGATCGGTAAGCGCCGCCTCGGGCATAGCCTTGAGCTCGTCGAGGTTTTGGGGCAAATTCTCAAACTTAAAGGTTTTTTTGGGACTTGCCGCGGCGCGCGCCTTGTTTACCAACTTGCTTTTCATATTGCCGAAAAATTCAAAAATTCCCATATTTTTCTCCTTTTATTTTTTAGTCGCTTACGCTTTTTTTTGGCGGAGCAAACTCGCTTCGCGCGCTTTCGAAGAGGTCGCGTATACGCCTTAAGGCGCTCAAGGGCAAATGCACGGACTGGTTGTTGCTCGTGTCTATTCTTTCGCCGCTTGCGTACTCGACGGAAAGTCTCGAGCCGAACATATCCGGAAGCCCGCTTACCGAGTAAAAAGTGCCGTTGTAAGAGGCGAGGTCCTCGTCCTTGATTATTTCGTCGAGCGCCGTCAAAAAGCCGTCCGGAGCGTCAAAGACCTCGTTTACGTCGCTTTTTGCGGTCATGGCGTGCAGGAACCTGCATTCGACGCGGCCGTCTTTCTTGCCCGCAGCAAGGTCGAAGAGTCCGCAAAAGCCGTCTTCCGCGCTCGCCGTCATAAAGCGTAGCGAAAACCTGCAACGGAAAGCGACTATGTCTTTGCTGTCGACGGATTTCGGCACGGCGGCAGAGATCGAATGCCTCACGCCGCCGCAGTAATTATCCGGATCTTTTCCAGCGGGACTCATCGTTATTCCTCGGGCTTTTCTTCAGCCTGTTCTTCGGGCTGTTCTTCGGGTTTTTCTTCGGTCGCGGGACCGTCGACTTTCCTGGAAGCGAGGCCTTTTTTGCGGACGAAGAAGAGTACGACTACCGCGCCCGCGGCAAGAACGACTACGATAACGATGACGATCGCTACTACCGTTCCCGCGTTATTGCCTTTGCCGCCGCCGTTGCCGCCGTTTGCTTCCTGCGCCGCTATCACGAACCGCGAGAAGTGCGTGGTATCGAACGAAACGCTGTCGCCGTCTACGTGCGCGATAAGTTCTTCTTTAGAAGAGCCGTTTACGTAGTAAACTTTTACGGTCTTACCGGCAAGGTCGTCAGCCATTACCGCGGTTATTTTAGCGGAGCCCGCGTTGAACGTAGCGCCGCCGAGCGTGACGTCGATAGCGAGCTTGGGAGAGTTTACGCCGATATCGCCGAATTCGCTCGTAATGAGGTTTACCGTAAGTTCGGGAGATCCCGCCGCGAGAGCCGCGGTAGCCTGTTTGTCGAAGAGGATGGTGACGTTTTCGATCGTAACGCGCGTCAAAGCGTTTGCCGCCGCCGCTTCCGTAAGCAGTCCGCTCAGGTCGGTCGGGGCGGAAATGGCTAACGAGTCGAGATAGACGGTTTCGCCGTTTTCCACAACGGTCTCGTACGAAGGAGCGGGCGCTCCGCCGTCGAGCGTGAGGGTCGTCGTCTTGACGACGGGCTCTCCGATCGTATTGTCGCCGTAGTCGTAGAAGGTGATCGTGTAAGTGATATCGCCCGTGTACGAAGCGCCGTTTTTGATAAGCGACGGATCGGAGATCTGCGCAAATATGTTTGAAAAGTATTCATCTTCGGGATACTCGAACATATCATAGTTGCTTACAGATAAACCGTCATTACTGTAGAAGTCTTCCTTCTGAGCGCTTACCGAGAGGGAGCCTGCGTAGTATTTAGTTCCGTTTTGTATCTTCATTTCGCCTTCGGACTTGAAGAGCGCTCCCGCGGACTTGGGTACCAACGCGACGGGCATTTTGCTGCCGAAGTCACTTACGTACGGATACGTGCGGCTCTCCGACGAATTTACAATGATAAGTCCTACCGCTCCTGCCGCCGCCGCGTTCGTCGCTTTTTCGGTAAAGTCGATTCCGCCGCGGTCAACGATAGCGATCTTGCCGCTGACGACGGACGCGAGAGCCTCAAATTGCGACGCGCTGCCCAAGCTGTCTATATAGACGTACTGTCTGTCGCCGGCAAGAGTGCCGAACTCGTCGAGGTTTTTGTTCGAAGAACTGTAAAGCTCGTATTTCTGTCCGCCTATCGTGATTGCGAAATCATCATACTCGGTCGTGTAAACCACGAACTCGATTTCGTCGTTAGCGTCATTGACGTTGACGAGTTTTCCGCCCGCAAATTCCACTTTGCCCTCATAATACGAATATTCGTTGAGCCAATAGTAATACGGATACGAATCGATTGTGATTGTGCCGACCGGCTGCACGCCGCCGTCGTTTGCGAGCGCCTTATCCGCGGGCGGCGTGGTACCGAAGACCGGAGACGGAAGCGTGGTGTACACGGCGTACAGAGTGCAAGTCTTGTCGATGATCTGATCGCTTAAAAGCACTTCGTCGAGCGTTGCGTAATCCGCGTCTTCCGCGACGGGACTTTCGGCAAAGCCAACGAGATATTTATTGCCGGACTTATAGATGTTTTCGGGAAGCAAATCGCCGAAATACAGATTCATGAGTTCGATAGTACTCCAGCTTTTGTCGTCTTCGACCTCAAAAACGACGTCCTCGCCGTAGTCGCCGAAGTCGAGAGTGATTTCGTAGACGCTTACCTGATTCAGAACAAACTCTATGTCGGCGTATACCGTGATTTCCGTTCCGGGTTGAAACGAAGAAACGTTACCGTCGTCGTATTCGTAGAGCCAACCCGCAAACTTCTTGTCGGCGTTGAGCGTAAAGTCGACTTCGCCCGGGTTTTTACCGAGCTCCGGCAAAATATACGTTGACTTGTAAGGTACGGTATAAGTGATCTCTTGCGACTTGTCGTCGTTGTAGAATCTGAAGTTGATTTGATTTGACGATATGCCGTCTTCATAGCAGGCAAATCCGAGTCGCACGGTTATGCTTCTTTCGATCGGGTCGTACATGATTGCGCGACTGTAATATCTTGCCGTGCCGTTTATCCGGACGAGCGTATCGACGTATTCTTGCGCAAAGCCTTCCGGGAAGAACGTGTAGTGCGTCGCGTCTTCCTTAAACTTGATGACGTAATATCTCGAGGAGTCGTCGTTGATCGCTTCGCCTTCCGCGATCGCGGTGTCGTCTTTCTTTGTCCAGCCGTTTTTGACGACTTGGACCGAACCGCTCGCGATATCCATATCGCTCAGCACGACGGCGGTCGTCGCGCCCGTAAGAGGCGTCGTGTCGATTTCGATGATGTCGTACTCGTGATACTCTTCCCATATAGCGTAAAGGGTAAGATCCGCCGCGTTGGAGAAGGTGTAAGGATTGTCAACGACCATACCGGTCGAAGAGTCGCTCCAACCGATGAAGCGTTTTTCCGCAGGCGCGGTAAATTCGCATTCGGGAAGATCTATAACCGTGCCGTCTTTGACAAAGGTCAAGGATTCCATAGCCGCGCCGTCGCCGCCGTTTGCGTCAAAGGAGATCGTATAACTCGGCGCGCTGTACATTACGTTTTCCACAAAGATTATTTTGTTGGCAAGTCCCGCCGCAGCGTAGAGCGTTTCGCCGTTTACGACGATCTTCATACCGTCGGCAAATCTATAGCCTTCTTTTGCGATCAAAGTGATCCTTGCGCCGTACGAACCGTTTTCGAACTTTGCGGTGTCCGTAAGCGGTTCCGAGTCAAAGTCGGCGCCTAAATACCATTTTATCGACCCTTCGCACGCGGCGGCGTTTGCCGTCGTAACCGTTTCGTCAACGTATTCGCCCGTCACGGGATCCGTTATGCTTACCTCAAGAGCGTTAAGGGTGGTCTCTTTGCACGGGAAAGCGACAAACGCCCAAAGCGTCGTGTTTTCGTTGTCGAACTCTAATCTTTCGATCCTGGATTCGTCGACGCTTTCGCCGTTTATCGTTAAAGTCAGGTTTTCCGCGTCAAAAGCGTATCCGTCTTCCGCAACGATATTGATATTGGCATGGTACGTCTTGCCGAATTCAAACGCCTCCGAGAGCGGTTTATCGTCTACGTACCAATTGAGGTTCTTGACTTTATACGCCGCGCCGGTGGAAATCGTAGAGGGATCGAGAGACCAGTGTCCTTGGTTTTCAACCTCCGTAAAGTTGGAGATGAAGAGGTCCTTCACCGTGTTGCCCGTGGGCGCGAAGGTGTAGGTCACCTGAAGATACTGACCGTAGTCCCCGCCGTAGCCGAATATGGGCACGCATTCCGCGACTTGACCGTTTACGGTCGCCGTCACCGCGGAAATACCGCCGTTCATAGCGAACTCATAGTTCGGATCGGTCACCTTGAGATAAAAACGCGCTTTGTAAATCTTATTGGCGTCAAAGACGTCGGTTTTGTCGATCGGCGTGTCGTTCTCCGCGTCCCACCACTGAACGCCCGAGTATCTGTTTACTTCCGCATGGTCGTCGTCGGCAAGAAGAGCGTAGTGCGCGCCGACCGTTGCGGTATAGTCGGGAGTCTTCGTGTTTGCGCCGTCAAATTCGGGCGCCTCAACTCCCGTGATCTCAACCGTGCTTATCTTCGCCTTTTCGCAGGTATAAGATTTGGTGATCGTAAGGAATTGGTTGATATAACTGTATTCGCTCGACGGAAGTTTTTTGTCGTCTATGTACACTTCGAGTCCCGGCGCGAAATAGTAGCCTTCGTCGACTTCGAAGAACAACTGCACCTGATATTCTCTGCCTTCCTCAAAATATTGCTCGTGATCGACGAGCGAGTTTGTGTGAGGCGCATACCAGCAAACGCCGTTCTTCCAACCCATATTGGTATTTCTATGGCAAGCGCCCTGCGCTATCGCTATGCCGAAGTCGGGGTGTTGTCCGGCGGCGGGCGCCTCGAGATCGTTAAGCTTGACGGTCTTGATCTGCTCGTATTCCGTCGAGTTAAACTCGTAGACTAAGACGAACGTTTGTTTTGCGTCGTTGCTGTAACTCTTTTTGGTGGCAGCGAGCTGGCCGTTGACTTTTGCCGTTACGTCCGGATTGCCGAGTCCCGAAACGAGGAATTTCGTCGCGGGATAAAGAGCAGGCATGATCACGACGGTTACCGACACGCGGTAAGAGTGCCCGCCGACAAACTTGTCTTCGGAGTAGACCATATCTTTGTCGTCCGTGATGTCATACCAGTCGGTAAACCGAACGAAATAGCGTTCTTCGTTTTCGTCCTTGATCTTTGCGTTTATCGCTTTCGCGCTCACGCCGTTTACGGGCGCGGTGATTTCGAGCTCAACCGACGTGATCACGTCGTCCGCGCGGGCGGTCGAATTAGGCGCGGTAAATACCGCCGCGACGGCGAACACGCACAGCGCGATGAGCAAGGTCAATGACGCTAACAATGATCTTTTTACTTTCATATCGTTCTCCTTTATATAAAATTTACATTATATGTATACTTAAATTTTACCCGCCGCGCGCCGCGCCTGTCACTACAAAAGTGCTAGTTTGCCGACATTTCCGAAAAATTATGGTTTTGCAGAATAAAAAAGCAAACAAAAAACCGACTTTGCGCAAGTCGGTTTTCGTCGCTTTTTGCCGCGTTTTCTATTCGTCTATGAGATTAGTTACGATAAGTTTGCTCTCAAGAAGAGACATCAGCAGATCGTGCTTATTTTCGAACCCGCCCTTTTCGACTATTCTGTCGAGATGCCATCTGACGTTCTGGAGCGACATACCCAGCGCTTCGGCGGTTTCGGCGTAGGTGTAGCCTTTGACGAAATAGCGTAGTATCTGTAATTGTTTTTCACTCAGGTCGTCCGAAAAAATATCTTTGAGCGAAACGTTGGGAGAATAATCCGGAAAAACGTTTTCGCCCTTAAGAGTGCGGCGTATCACGTCCATTATGTCTTTCGAGCCGTGATCTTTGTACCACAGACTGTCCGCGCAACCGTTTTTCGCCTCGCCGAGGATCTCCGCGTCGACTAAAGACGTGACTACGACGACTTTCGCCCCGGGACGACGACGCTTGATGCGCTTTGCCGCCGCAAGTCCGGAGTGATTGCCTTTAGTCTGCACGTCCATAAGGACAAGATCGACGGGCATTATTTCACAATATTTTTCCGCGTCGAACGCGTCCGCGAAGGTCGCGAGGATCTCGAAGTCGCCTTCGCCGAGAAGCGTGTTTTTCAGTACTTCGGTCACATAAAAGTTATCTTCGACTATTATCGTGCCTATCATTTTCGGGTATCCTCCTTTTTTAACTCAAGGACGAGAGCGAAAGTCGGTTCGCTTTCCGTCGTCATTTGCCCGTCCGCCTTTTCGACCGAAAGGCGCAACGAAGTCAGTCCGCCGCCTTCGACTATTTTGCCTTGCGGAATTTTGCCGTCGTTTGTGATTTTTATCGTATACGTATTGCCCGAATCGGTGATTTTTACGAATACGGTCTTGCCGTCGGCGTGCTTGCGGCAGTTGGTCACGCACTCGCCGAGGGCTATCAGGAAAATTTTAAGCGCGGATCCGCAAACCGGCGGATCGCCCGTAATATTTATTTTTACGCCGAGCGCCGCGGCGCGATCGACTACTCCGGCAAGAGTTCTTACGCCGCCTTCGCCTTCAAACGGCCAAATCGCGCGATTCAGCGACTCCAGACATTGCCGTGCGTCGCCGCCCTCGTCTATTGCTTGTCTAAGAGCTATAAGGCTTGCGCCGATCTCGTCGTGCACGCGTATCTTCAACTCAAGGTTTTCGCGTTCGCGTATATGGTCCGACAGGCGCACGAGCATTTTCTGCGTTTTTTCTATAGCCTCGTGGATCCCGGCGTTTTCCTCTTCGATTTTTTCGTTAGTGAGATACATTTCCGTAACGTCCTGCGCGGTAGTAAGCGTAAAGCCTCTTAATGCGGGATCGGATACGGGGGCGGATATTATTTTGAAAACTCTGTTGTCCACCGCGTACAGATCGCCTTTTCTTTCGACGCGGTCCAAAGCGCTTAAGAATTGTCCGAGCGTCTGCGGATAGTCCGCGCCTATGGAGAAAGAGAGCGAAGTCATGGCAAGATTGACGAGGATAACTCTTCCGTTGGGATCGGTAAAACATATCCCGTAATCCAGGCTGTCGAGGGTTTCCTTTACCGCGGAAGGAGTGAGTTGCCTGTGGTTACGCGAGACAGTCCGCGCGATACCCGACGCCACGTAAACGACAGCGGGCAAAACCGGTGCGCATATTACTATCCACGGGAGAGGTAAAGGGTATGCCGACGGCTCGTTTGCCGAAGACACGAGGTACACCGTCGCCGCGGTAAATATCGTTCCGATAATTGCGGGGAAAGCGATACGTATCGGGTTTTCGCGCGAAAAAAACCGATAAAGCGCGAGTGCGAGAGCCGCCGCGCCGGTCAGGAACCATGCGATAGCCATAAGAGCCGCGCAAGTATTGTTGAGGTCGGAAAAATTCGTCATACGCCGCCCCCTTCGAGAGTAAGCCGCAAATGCGTTCCGTCTTCGTCCGCCTTCGCGAAGAGCGAGGGATATAGGGAAGACAGCCTCTTCAAGTCCGCCGGACCGCTGAGCGTTGCGGATACGACGAGACGACCGGTTTCGGGATAAATATGTACGTTAAGATAATTTATCGCTTCAGTCGCGGTCTCCGCCACGGCCTCGAAAAAGTCGTACGCTTCCGCCGCTTCGTCCGCTTTGAGCGAGTCGATCGTCACGGCGAAGGCGCCTTTTATGCCCAGTAACGACAGCGCTTTATACGATTCCGCGAGCGCGCTGCGGAGCGTGCTTTCTTCGACGACGGTCCCGGATTCGGAAAGCAAAGCGAGGTCCCTGCGCCTTTTTACGAAGGTGGCGAGCACGACTATGCGGGCGAGCGCGCGTCGCTTTTGCGAAGACGTTTTTGCCGCGTCATAATCCTTAATGAGTTCGCGGATAGCGTCTATCTGGTTTTGCGTTTTGCTTTGCAAAAGATCATAGAGCCTGTTCTGTTCCTCAACGGTACGATGTTCTTCCTCCTCACGATATTGGTAAATGAGGAATTCGTTACGCTCGGTAAGTTCCTGTTTGGCGGTGGCAAGTTTTTCGTGAAGAAGCGCTAACGCGGACACGTCTTCCGTCCAAACGGCTCGTCCGCCGCGAATGGGCAGGTTATGAACTATTTTGCCCGGTTTGTACTCGACGGGCGCGGATTCGGCGCGTAGCAGAACGTCGACGGGTACGGATTCGTTATCCCCGGTGGAGTATCTGACGGCGTAATCGGCGTCGGTAATGCGGATCGACAAGCCTTCGAGAGCGCGGAAAGCGTCTTCGTAACGCGTGTTGGACTGAATCAGCCCGCTTGCTATACAACTTTCTAAGAAAAAAGCGAAAGCAAGGCATTCGAAAGCCGCTAAGTCCCAGCCTATCGCCATCGCCGGAGCGAAACGTAGGGCGTACAACACGGCGTGCCCCGCCGCCAACGCGAAAGGCACGATCGGGAGCCATAGCGCGGGATTGTTGCGCGGTAAGCGGCTTTTTGCAAACATCATGATAAGCGCCGCGCCGCCGGAGCTTACTCCCAGAATAAGAGCGAGCGCATAACCGGGACCGTACGAGTAATCTTTTTCGGACCACACGGCGGCGGACTGAGGAAAACGAAAGACGAATTGATGCAGATCGTTGGTAAGAGTAAGCGCCGAGATGATAAGCGGCGGCAGCAGCAAAAGAAAAGCGAAGTGCGGCAGACGGTATCCTTCGTTTTTGCCGATAGAGAGCGCCACGAGCAAAGCGATCGCCGGTATAAACATCATGGGAACGTAGTAGGCGTACCACAAATAGCGTATAACGGTTTCGTCCGTAAAGAAATAATATTTTACCGCGCGAAGAGTAAGCCAGACGAGAATAAGAACGACGACTATCGAGAGCAGTTTTCGCACCTGTACCTGTACGACGCGGCGGCGAAGCGAAACGCCCCAGCCCGCGAACAGACCGAAATAAACCAGAGTGCGCACGACGTTCAGCGCCTTGTCGGCTACAAGCGGTATGGACGATAAATGCGAGAGAATACGACATACGACCGCAACGACGATAAGCGACGTTACGATAAGCGCGGTTTTGACAGTATTTTTCCGCCAAGTCATTCTTCCCGTATCCTCCAAAAAGTTTATCGTATTATACTACCTCGCCGCGTTTTTGTCAAGAGCGCGACGATCCGCCGTCGTTTATTAACGGCGCATTTTACTCGCCTCTCGTTCCGATTTCGGGGCGTTTTGCGGTTTGGTTATGTTTTTTTCGGTTTTTCCCTTGACTTTTGGGGTATATAATTGTATAATACGTTTACTTTTGGGGGTGTACAGGTTTCGACGGCGCGGCGCGCGGATCGAAAAGCACGTGGCAGGGTCGGCTGCCTTAAAAACGCAAAACTTCTAAATGCAAAAACCAATACGGCGTCCTACGCTGTAGCTGCGTAATTTACTCGCGGCCGTTCCGTACTTTGCGGACTGTCGACAAAGAACGGAGCGTCATCAAAGACAGTCAACGGCTATGAGCCTTTATCCGAACTCATAGCGGCATAAGGATACGACGGGCTTGTTTATTCCGTTTGTCGCTCGCAAGCCCCGGTCTTTTTGCGGCAAACTAAACGTGTAGAAAGCGACCCGTAAACCACGTCGGAAAGGAGTTCGATTCTCCTCACCTCCACCACAATCAGAAAGCCACCCGTTTCAGGTGGCTTTCTTTTGTGATCGAGGCGTAACCGCCTCTCGCCAAACGCTTCCGCGTTTTGTTCCTCGCGCTTCGAGCATAGCTCTCGCGGGCTTTGGCTAAAAACAGTCCACCGGACTGTTTTCTTTACGCGTCGCCCTCTTCACCTCCACCATAAAAGAACTAGAATTGTGATACGAGAAATCTGTCACAATTTTTTTGTTTTTAGGGGCAAAATAGGTAAAATCACCAGAGTTCAAGTCTCACCAATAAGAAATTTGCCTTATTTTTAGCATCATTTTTATCAATATAAAACAAATCATCAATTTAGGGGGTTGCAATTCTAAATGTTCAAAATGCTAGGGGGTTGCATTTTTTTATGCCAAAAACAGAGGGGGTTGCATTTTCAAAGAGCAAAATTTAGAGGGGGGTTGCATTTTTGAGGTCGATTTGGCAGGGGGTTGCATTTTGAAAAAAGAATATTAAAGATTGTGAATCGATAGACATTTCGCCTGAAAAGTGCTATAATAATGCTAGTTTTGTTATAGTAGAGAGGACATAAAATGGATTATCAAAAACTAATAAAAGATTTGAGAGAAAAATTAATACTTTCACAAGAAGACTTCGCTAAACTTTTAGGAGTTTCATTTTCGACTGTAAATAGATGGGAAACCGCAAAACATGATCCAACTATTAAAGTCAAAAGAAAAATCATTGAATTATAGTAAATCCATAGCAAGCATTAAACTTATGTGGTAAACTATTATTAACATAAAGAAATAAGGAGAATTTATATGGGCTTATTTGGTCACCATGAAACTACAGGCGGTAGAACTTTTAAATATAATTTAGAGGATGTGAAATCACGTTATCTAAGAATTGTAACAAATGAAATGGGAGCTTCTTTGGATAATAAAATATCTGAAAATGAATATCGATACAGTTGTGGAAGCTTTAGATACAACATGAATCCAGGTAGCCATGCCGAGGTGTCTTTTTCTGATACTGGCGATGGTGTTAACGTTAGAGTTAGAATCACAGTAAATCAGGCAGGCTTTTCAAGAGCAGAAACATGGATTGAAAGAAGCCTCGATTTTCTTGCGAAACAGTTAGTTGGGTGCAAACCTTATTCCAAATCTTCTACAGAATTTGTCGCAACAAATGAAGTGTTAGTAAAATGTTCTAACTGTGGATATTCTTTCTCGGTTGATAAAAATCTAACCACTTGCTTTTGCCAAAAGTGTGGAACTAAGCTAGTAAGAAAATAAGATAGTAAAAGGCAGTAAAACATAGTTCTATAAGACTGACAAATTCGAAAGTAGATGATATAATATTAATGGAACAGGCATCCTTGGTTTCATTTTAGATAATATATGGTGATACCGTATGCGTTTCTAAAGATCTAGAATATGATGAGATAACATTTAAAGATTAAATATAGTGGCAAACGATTTGATTTAGGTAGCAAACGATTTGATTTAGGTAGAAAACGATTTAAAATAGATAGCAAACGATTTGAACCTAGTGGCAAACGTTTTGTATCAAAATTGTATATCTTTGCCAAAAAATAATGCCACCCGTCTTTGGGTGGCGTTATTTTCTGTGAGAGGCGTAACCGCCTCTCACAAAACACAAGTATTTTGTTCCTCGCGCTTCGAGCGGCGTGGCGCCGAGCCTGTTTCGCGGCTTGCCTTATCGGTTTTCGAGTCGTTTGCCGCGCAATGTCGTAAGTGTATTATGCCTTCTTGACGCTCTCGCGGGCTTATATGATGTTTTTTACGCTTTGGTCACGCTAAACTGCATTTCGCCGGGAGCGAGCGTTTTGCCGACCGCGACTTGCTCTTTGTCCGAGGTGTTGTACAGCACGGTCAGCAGTTCGGTCTTGTCCGCACTCAGGAATTCGCCGCGCTTTACGGCGTGCGGAAGAGCGCTAAGGTCGCGTACGGTAAACTCGCCGTCGAAGTAAAAACGCGAGTATTCGCGCATTTTGCCGGCGACGAATGCGATAGAGTCGGCGTAGAGCGGATCTTTTTCGACCGTGGCGCGGCAGGCGTGGAGTTGAGCGTCTATGCGAAGGCCGTACACAAGCGCGCTTTTGATCTTGACGTCGCCGCCCGCCTCGCTTCCCAGTATTCCGCGCGTGGTGGTAATAACCTCGGGGAAAGTGTAGCGGAAAAGCGCCGGGAACTGTTCGCTCTTGGGATCGAGATCGATATTGAAAAGCCCGTGTACGAATTGCGCGTACGAAGCGGCTATGTCCGTCACGACTTCGGTGCCGAGGACTTTGTTTTGCTCGTCGCAGTATTTTACCGCGCCGTCGAAGAATTTGCGCCGTCCCGTCCATTCCTCGTCTATGCGGTTGCCGTGTTCGTGGCGCGAGTCAAAGCACGGTTGAGTGGGCGCGGCGCCGTAGCAGTCGGCAAACAAGCAATCCGGTTCGAACGAATCGAGAAGACGAAGTTGTTTATCTAATTGATCGCGCCACCTCTTGGATCCCGAACAACATATCGAGAAACCCCGCGCGCCGTAAAAGGCGTTGAATTCGCCGTAGCCCGGGTACACGAAAGCGCGCTTTATTTCGTTGCCGTAAATGTCTTTTATCGTGACCTCGTCGCCGAACTTTTTGTAAAATTCGGTTTGCGGATCGACGAAGTGACAGTTCATTTCGAGAATGACTCTGCCGCCCATTTCGCGCACTTTGCGTATGTTTTCTTTCAGTTTCGCGTACGCGCCGTCGCACGGCTCGGCGTAATCGGGGTAGTTTTTGTCCATACCCTCTTTCCACCAGGCGAAAAGAAAAAGCGTATCCATGCCGTACTTTTTGCCGGTAAGATACATTTGCGGCAGGTCGTCGGCGGCGTAGTAATCCTCGCCGTATTGCGAACGCATTATCACGCGCTGAAAGCCCGTCATCTCTTTTACCCACTTTTCCTTTTCCGCCACGCGGAAAAAGCTTTTGTCCGCCCATTTGCGGTAGTCGTCCGCGCCCGCTCTGAAGTCGCCGTCGAGAAGTCCCACGCTCGTGGGAGCGAAGGAAATTTTCTCGCCTTTTTTGAGCATCGGAAGGTGGTCTATGCACAGCGCGAGGTCAAAGGAGCGTATAGTGTGGCGCACCGAGAGGAAACAACAGCGGATCTTATCGTCCTTTCGCGCCATATACAGGAATTTGCCGTCCGACTCCACGCCGAGCCAGCACATCGAGGCTTGCGGGTAGTGCAGGTGCATAAAGGTTTCTTGTTCGTTGTGGTCGTAATACCGCTCCGTAAGGCTTTCGAGTTTTGAATACGGATCGACTATCTTTCTGCCCAGCCCGTAGGGAAGGTACAGCGCGTCGTTACGCTTGTCGCCGTTAATTTTATCCACGAAGCACGTCGGGCAAAAGCACTCGTCTACGCGCACGTCGGCGTTGTTTTCGATAGCGGGCGTAAAATTGAGAAGGTCGCCCTCTTTTACTATCCCGATAGTGAGTTTTATCGCATACGTATCGCCGTAATCGCTCACGAGCGAATCGTAAACGACAGTTATCGAGTCGCCCTTTTTGCTCGCTTTGCCGCGCTGATCGCGCGAAAATACAGGGATCTCCGTTCTCAGTCCGTCGTCGAGAATAAGACGGAAAAAGTCCGAGTTTTCCTTTGCGCCCGCGCAGGTAATAAAGCGCGCGCCCGTGCCGTCGTCGTTTATCGCGAAAGTAAGATTTTTGGTTTTGAGTTCCATAATACGCCCCTTTTTGGTTTCTTTTTTCCATTATACCACCTTTCTTTCGTAAAAGGCAATACGCCCATACGACAAAAATTTTAGAAATATTAAACAAAAAGCCGTAAAAACTTGAAAAAGTTTTATTTTTATGCTATACTGCGAGTATGTTGACTTTTTCGCTCAATTCATTGCCGTCCGTCGTTATGACCGGCAAAACGCGCGCCAACGCGGGCTGGGGGCACGCGGGCAGGACGCTGGAAGTAAATCTCTTGTTTATTCTCCACTCGGGCGACTGTACGGTGTATATGCTCGGCTCGGCTTTTTCGCTGCAAAAAGGCGACGTGATGATAGTGCCCAAGGGGACTTTTTACCGGCCGTACTCGGAAGAGGGGTACGAGTTTACGTTTTTTCACTTTACGGGCGACTTTTCGGAAAGCGAAAGCGCCGTGCCGGTTAAAATAAACCGCGAATTGCTCTTTTACGGCAAGCTGTCCGAGGCGGACAGAGTTTTGCCGCTCGATTACCGCGTGCCGCTCGGCGACAAGGCGGGGGCTGTGGATAGAATAATCAGCGAGCTTATGCCGCTTGACTTTTTTCTCGAAAACTCCGCCAAAGCCGTCCTGTATCTGCGCTTTGCCGAGATACTTCTGCACGCGTCCGAGGCGTATTCGATCAAGGCGGCGCGAGGCGAAAAGTATCCGCCCGCTCTCGATAAGATACTTTCCGTAGTCCGCGCCGATTACAAAGCGCCCTTTTCGCTCGATTCGGTGTGCGCCCGGGCGGGTGTGAGCAAGCAGTATGCGGCCCGGCTTTTCCGCCGTTATCTTCACACCACGGTAGGCGGGTACGTTACCGACCTCAAGATGCGCCACGCCGTATATTTGTTGCGCCACACTAACCAGAACGAAAGCGAAGTCGCCTCGTATCTGGGCTACTCGTCGGTAAGCTACTTTTCGCAGGCGTTCAAGTCGTATTACGGGCTTTCTCCAACGCGGTACCTGTGGGGCAAAGAAAAAACTTAAGTACCCTTTTCGGTGCGCGGTTCGTCGTATAATAAACGCATGAGCGAAAAAGAAAAGAGAAAAATATTCGTGTTCGGCAGTAAAAACGTTACGGTTTTGCCAGACGTTGTCGTAAACGCCGTCAAAAGCAAGGGAAGCAAAAGCAATATCGAAGACCTAACCAAGCAAAACAAACCGTACGTCGTATTTATTGTTCGCCGCGCCGACAGGTAAAATAACGCTCGCGTATAGTTTTTGCCGCGCCGAAGAGGCGCGGTTTTTCTTTACTGTGTCAGATATTGACACTCTCGCCCTAAAGCGCGCGGTTTACCCGGTTTGCTTCTCTTCCGCGCTTGACAAAAAACGCGGTTTTGATGTATAATAATCATAATCTTAAATTCATTTTGAGGACTGATGATTTTTGCCGAACAACTGAAAAAACTTCGAAAAAAGTCGGGTTTATCCCAAAAGGAATTCGCCGAAAGAGTCGGGGTGCATATGCAATCGGTCAGCAAGTGGGAACGCGGGGTAATGCTCCCCGATATTTCCGCGCTCGATTCTATCGCCTCGGCGCTTAGCGTCAGCGTCGACGAACTTCTCGGTTTCCCCGCACCCGCCGCCGTCGCGAGCGGGTTTTTCGACGCGCAAGCATTCGGCAAACGTCTGGCGCAAGCCCGCCGCGACAAAGAAAAAACGCAGATAGAAATCGAGAGCGAACTCGGTTTTTCGTCCGGCTCGCTCAGCCGATGGGAGAGCGGCCAGTTTTGCCCGGACGCCGAGCAACTCATGCTTCTTTGCGAGGCGCTTTCCGTTTCGCCGCAAGCGTTGTACTTTTCGCCGTCCCCCTCTCCCGCCGCCGCAAAAGCGGAGCAAACGGAAACGGAGCGAAAAAACACGGGCGCGAATAATGCCGGCAAAATCGGCAGCGGCAAGCGTAAACTTTGGATTTTCGGCGCGATAGCCGCCGCCGTTATCGCCGTTGCGGGAGCGACCGCGGGCATAACGGGCGCCGCCCTTGCGCAGCGTTCGTCTTCTGCCAACGCTTCCTCTCATCACGAGTGGGGCGTATGGGAAGTGATAAGCGAGCCCACCTGCGAGAGCGCGGGCGTAGAGGTCAGATACGACGAAAACGATCCTTCCGCCGAACCGGAAACCCGTCCTATCGCGGCGCTCGGTCACGACTGGGAGCAGATTTCCGTCGTTCCGCCCACCTGCACCCAAAACGGTTTTACCTTATACGAATGCCGCAACTGCCACAAGACGCAGAGTATGGATCAGACGTATTTTTACGGACACGACTGGAAAGTAGTCGAGACCGTTTTGCCGACCTGCGGCGAAATGGGTTATACCGAATATGCTTGCGACCACTGTCATACTACCGAAAAACGCGACTATACCGCCACGGTAGGCCACGACTGGAAAATAGTCGAAAAGGTTGAGCCCACGTGCGAAACGACGGGCTATACCGTATTTGAATGCGAGTTTTGTCACGTCAAAGAAAAACGCGATTACGTATCGAGCGTCGCGCACAAATATAAGGAAGTAAGCGTAGTACCGCCCACTTGCGAAGAAATGGGCTATACGCTATGCGAGTGCGAGTTTTGCCACGTCAAAGAAAAACGCGATTACGTTCCGAGCGTCGCGCACAAATATAAGGAAGTAAGCGTAGTACCGCCCACTTGCGAAGAAATGGGCTATACGGTATGCGAGTGCGAGTTTTGTCACGTCAAAGAAAAGCGCGATTACGTTCCCGCCGTCAGTCACGAATTCGTCGCCGTAGAGACGGTAGCGCCCACCTGCGAAGAAATGGGCTATACGGTGTTCGAATGTAAGTATTGCCACGCAAGCGAAGAGCGCGCGCACGTAGCCGCGCTCGGTCATGACTGGGGTTATCCTTTCGTGTTTAAGGCGGCTTCATGTACGGAAGAGGGCGTGTCGAGGCAGGTTTGCAATCGCGACGCGTCGCACCATACCGACAGCGTTATAGCCAAAAAGGCGCACGAGTACGACGACGAAACCGGCAAGTGTGCAAATTGCGGAGACGTCGCAAAGTATTTGCTCTCGGAGAAGTCTTCTTTAGGCAAGTACAAACTTCTTAAGTGGTTCGAAAGCGCGGACGTGATAGATTTGTCCGCTATCGAGCACGCGTCGGAGCTTACCGAAATTGCGGCGGGAGCCTTCGACGGCGTTACGGCAAACAAGCTTATTATTTCCGACTCGGTAAACAGGCTCGACGGCGAAATGTTTGCGGGAAGTCAGATAAAGGAGATAGTTTTAGGTAAAAACGTCGGCTCCATAGTATGCCGGAGCCGGGTAAATTATCCCGCGATCACGCGTATCACGACCAATCCCGACAATCCCCGGTATTATACTTTCGGCGACGGCCTCGTCGTTTACGTCAATCCCAACACCGGGCTGGGCGGGCTCGAATTCTCGCCGCAGGACCTTACCGACGTGGTAATCAAAGACGAGTGGAACGTTTACATGCTGTTAGGCGGAACGTTCGCTCCGAGCGAAAAACTTCGCACTCTCGTTTTGCCCGATACTTTGAAAGGCGCCGCTTCGACGCACGACTTTACCGCGGCGAACTATCCCAATCTCCAACGTAATATTTACGAAGGAGTGGCTTACTTGCCGTCTTCGACAAACCCGTATTTCGCGGCGGTGGAGATCGTCGACAAGACTATGGCGACGCTATCGTTCCACCCCGATTGCAAATTCAACCTTATCCAATCGATGGAAAACTGTAATTTTTCCACGATGCATTTCCTCAGCGGACTTAAACTCAGTTACGAGCAGTTTATGACGATTCCCACGCCGCTTACCGTGTACTACGAGGGGACGAAGGAAGAATGGGAGAGCCTTCAGGGCGTTTCTTACGCAAAGACCAATGCTCCCGACTTCTACGCACGTTTTACCGTATATTACGAAAGCGCATAACGAAAACCCGACCTGAAAAAACGGTCGGTTTTTTTGTGCGGCGTAGGCGATTTCGGATGAAAAAGCCGCGCCGATATGATATTATTTATGGTAGCTAAAAGGCGGGCGTTTTACAAAATCGCGCCCGTCAAAGTAAGGAGTAAAAATAAAAACGTCTACCGAGATCAACAGCAGCGCAAAATCCCTTCGTTTTTTCGACGGGATTTTTTATTTTTTTGAAAAAACGCTTGACAAGTATACTTGGCAGTGTTATTATGTAATTGCCAAGTTTACTTTGCAAAATCAAAATTAAGGGAGCTAATTATGGAAAAGGACGAAATTCTTAAAAGAGCGAAGAAGGAAAACAAAGGCGCTGACGTTGCGGACAAGTCGGCGCAGCAAAAAGGCGCATGGATCGCCTATATCGTCGGCGTGATAGCGCTGATATTGGTAGATACGGTCAACGGATTTGTACTGAAGAACGTAAATCGCGGAGCGGATTTCGCGCTGTTTACGATGGCGTTTTCCGTGTTTTTGGTAAAGTATATTACGCTCAGAAAAAGGCACGAGCTTATCGTAGCGATAATTTTCGGCGCGCTCGCGGCGTGCTTTCTCGCCGTATGGATACTGCAACTTTGCAAGGTGATTTGATATGGACGAAACTCTTATTCTGAAAAACGATTTGGCAAAAATCAGAAAAGAAAAGAATTTATCGCAAGCCGACCTTGCCGCTATGGTGGGCGTATCGCGAAATACGATCAGCTCGATAGAAACGGGACAATTTACGCCGACGGCGAAACTTGCGCTCGTTATTTGCATAGCGCTCGACAAAAAGTTTGAAGAAGTATTCTATTTTGACTGACGACCGACGAAAGCGCGCAACTCGGCGCATAACGAAAACCCGACCTGAAAAACGGTCGGATTTTTTTGCGTTGCGACGTCGATTTCGGTTGAAAAAGCGTCGCCGATATGGTATTATTTATGATAGTCGTAAGGCGGGCGTTTTACAAAACCGCGCCCGTCAAAGTAAGGAGTAAAAATGAAAACGTCTACCGAGATCAACAGCAGCGCAAAATTCGTCGGAGAAGAAAAAGCGGTCGAGCTCGTCGCAAAAGCGGGCTTCGACGCGTGGGATTTTTCGATGTTCAATATGGTCAATTACAACTGGTCTACCCGCGATTGCGAGCCGTGCGATCACCCGCTCGCAGGCGGCAAGTACGCGGAATTTGCCCGCACGCTCAGGCGCATAGGCGAGGACAACGGCATTCATTGCAATCAGTCGCACGCGCCGTTCCCGAGCAACTGCCAAGGCGTTCGCGATATGCTCAAGCGTTCGCTCGAATGCACCGCGATAGCCGGCGGTAAGATCTGCGTAATCCATCCGTGCAACAACCTCGGAGCGGAGGAAAACGCGGAAATGTTCGCTTCTCTTTTGCCGTTTGCGCACGAGGTAGGCGTAAAGATCGCGACCGAAAATATGTGGAACTGGACCAAGACCGAAGACCACGCCTTGCCCGCCGCCTGCTCGGACGAAAAGAGTTTTTGCGACCATATACGAGCCGTAAACGACGAGTTTTTGGTGGCGTGCCTCGATATAGGCCACGCCGAAATGCGCGGGCTTAACACCTCGGCGGTAAAGCTTATCCGCGCGCTCGGTCCTTCGCTTCAGGCGCTGCATATCCACGACAACGACAAGTGGCACGACAGCCACCAACTGCCCTATACCATGTCGATCGACTTTCCGCCTATCATCCGCGCGCTCAGGGAAGTCGGCTACAAGGGCTATTTCACTCTCGAATGCGACGCTTATATCAAGGCGGCCGAAGACTTGGAGCGCAAACTTTCCGATATGTCCCGCACCGTCCGCAAAATGGCAGACGAATTCGAAAGCTTGTAAGCGTATTATAAACGGTTGAAATCATACGACAATGACGCCGACGCTGAAAAACCGTATATAATTTTTGCGGCGGATCGGTAGCGGTACAAAGAGAGAGTATGCGATCAAGAACAGATTATCCGGAAGCCCCCTTTGCGCACGGTAAGAAGCAAACGCAAAGCCCGCTAGGTCTCGCCGTATGCGCGCGTAGCGCACGGACTACCACAATAGAATTATGCCCGAAAAAGAAGCCCCGCCGGTTAAACCTGCAGGTCGCTTTTTTGTTGAAAGTGTGAAAATTTTTGTTTTTTTGCTAAAAAAGCCGTAATTCGCCTTAATTTGCTTTGACAAAAAAATATTATACATATATAATACAGTTTGTAAAAAATTCTACGGAGCAAAAAAATGCTGAAACTCAAGAATATAGTCAAGGAATACCCCGTACCCGGCGACAAAGTAGTAGCCCTTTCGGACGTTTCGCTTTCTTTTCGCAAAAACGAATTCGTATCCGTTCTGGGTCCGTCCGGCTGCGGCAAAACGACGATGCTCAACATTATCGGCGGGCTTGACAGATACACGAGCGGCGATCTCGTCATAGACGGCGTTTCGACCAAGAAGTACACCGACCGCGACTGGGACAACTACCGCAATCACAGTATAGGTTTCGTTTTTCAGAGCTACAACCTTATCCCGCACCAGACGATTCTCGGCAACGTCGAACTCGCGCTGACGATAGCGGGAGTAGGCAAGGCGGAGCGCATAGAGCGCGCCAAAGCCGCTCTTGACAAAGTAGGGCTTTCGGGACAGTATTACAAGCGCCCCAATCAGCTTTCGGGCGGACAAATGCAGCGCGTAGCCATTGCCCGCGCCCTCGTCAACGATCCGGAAATAATCCTTGCCGACGAGCCTACCGGCGCGCTCGACACCAAGACTTCGACGCAGGTCATGGATCTTCTCAAGGAAGTGGCACGTGACAGGCTCGTAATAATGGTAACGCACAACCCCGAGCTTGCCGAGCAGTATTCGACGCGAATCATACGCCTTCTCGACGGCCGCGTGATCGACGACACCATGCCTTACTCGGAAGAAGAGGAAGACGCGGAGCGCCTGACCGCGGAAGAAACGGAAGACGACGATCTGAACGTCGCGGAAGAAGCGCAGGCGGCAAGGGACGAGCGGAAGAAACGGCGCAAAGCGAAAATGTCTTTCTTTACGTCTTTCCGCCTCTCCGCCCAAAACTTATGGACAAAACGCGCGCGCAGCATTCTTACGTCCATTGCCGGCGCTATCGGCATAATCGGCGTTTCTTTGGTGCTTGCGATGTCGTTCGGCGTGCAGACGTACATAAACAATATGCAAAACGATATGTTATCGGGCAACCCGATCAAGATCTCGCAGTCGGCTTTCGATATGAATTCGCTCATGGACAAAATGACTCCCGCCGAAAAAGAGCAAGTCATTCGCGAAAACGGTTACGTGTATATCGATTCGATGGTGGATAATCTCGTCGAAAAGTCCAAGAACGCCGAGAGCCTTATCATCAACAACACCATTACGACCGATTATATGGACTACGTGGCGGGACTCGGCAAGAAAGACGCGGCGGCGGTTTTCTTCGATTATAACCTTGACGTAGGATCGAATATTTACGCCGATTTTACTTCCGAAGCGGGCTTTACGCACGCGGCGGGCGATCCGTACGTGAGCGAAACCAAACGCCTTTCGCTCGCCGCCATACGCAATCTTTACATTTCCATACTTCAGACTACGCCGTTCGAGGACTACGCGTCGTATATCACGTCGATAGTCGACAATTTCCGGCAATGCCCCGCGGACGAGAACTATATTCTCGAGCAGTACGATCTTATTGACGGCAAAGTTGCGGACCCGACCAATAAAGAAGAAGTCATGATAGTTCTTTCCGACGAGAGCAAACTTACCGATATTCTTCTCGCTCAGCTCGGGTACTACGGACAGAGCCAATTTCTGCACCACATTTACGCGGCGGAGCCCACGCGCTTTGCCGAAATGGAACCGTACTACGCGGACGAAAGCCTCGATCGCGAAAAGTTTTCGTACGAAGAACTTAAAGGCAAAACCTTTACCTGGTATCCCAACGACGTGGTTTTCAAGGATCCCCAAATGCTCACTATTCCCGCTATGGGCGGTCAGCCCGCGCGCAGCGTGTTTACGAGCGAATATAACTACGAGGCGACGGAGAGTTTTACCGACGGCGTGGAACTTAAGATAGTCGGCATACTCCGGCCCAAAGCCGGTATTTCGTACGGCTGCATGGAGAGCGGATTTTACTATACCGAAGCGTTTACGAAGTACGTAATCGATACTAATATCGATTCCGAGATAGTCAACGTACTCAAAACCGCCGAGCTCGACTCGGTATATTCGGGCGACAACTATTCGCTCGGTATGCTCGGACACGCGGGCGTAGCCTTTAATTATTCGTACGTATACAAGGGAGAGCAGACGAACGAGACCGGTTACGTGGGCTCGCCCAACTCCACGGCGGCGCTTTTCTCGGCTTTTTCGACGATAATGGGCGGCGGCGGAATGGGCAGCGCGGACACCTTTGTGCTTACTTTGCAGAACTTAGGCGGCTCTAAGGTGGCGTATTCCATCTCGGTTTATCCCGTAAACTTCGACCGCAAAGCCAACGTTCTTAAGTATCTCGACAAGTGGAACGGCGGCGGCGACGTGACATTTACCGTGCGATCGAGCGGAGAAAAGAAAACGCTTACCGCCGACCAGCGCGAAAAAATAGTCTATACCGACAACTTATCTTTAGTGATAAATATGATCAGCGAGTTTATTCAGATAGTGACGATAGCCCTTATCGGCTTTACCGCGCTTTCGCTCGTCGTGTCGTCCTTTATGATAGCGATAATAACTTACGTTTCGGTAGTCGAGCGCGTCAAGGAGATAGGCGTTATCAGGTCTTTGGGCGGCAGGAAGAAAGACGTTTCGCGTTTGTTTACCGCGGAGACCTTTATCATCGGTCTGGCTTCCGGTATCTTCGGCATATTTATCACGTATCTTTTCTCGTTTATCATCAATCTTATCGTCGGCTCGCTCACGCCTATCGGACAAATCGCGATACTGCCTTGGTACGAAGCCGCGCTTATGATAGTCATCAGCGTTCTGCTTACGCTCATATCCGGCGTATTTCCCGCGCGTGCGGCGGCGAAAAAAGATCCCGTCGTGGCGCTCAGGACCGAATAAAGTCGGACTTTTCCCGTTTGCCCGCTTTGCTTTTTACGCGCGCGGAGCGGGCGCGGCGGCGAAAAAACGGCAAAAATCGCGCCGGATCCGCCTTTTTGAGCCCAACAGTTTTTCCAAAAGAGCGAAAAACAGTTGACTTAATGGATTTTTTAATTTATAATTAAACGGTAAAATATTTTGTAAACAATAGGAGTTATCGATATGAACGTTAAGAGAACTTATCAACCCAAGAAAAGACACAGACAGAAAGTACACGGCTTCAGAGCAAGAATGAAGACTTCGGGAGGAAGAAGAGTTCTTGCCCGCAGAAGAAACAAGGGCAGAAAGAACATTGCCGCTAAGCCCCTTGGCTCTCACTAAGCTATAACAGGGAACGGTTGGTTGCCCATACCGGCGTAAAATAATACACCGAACGAAACGCTCCTTGAATAAAGGAGCATTTTTTTAAGAAATGCTAAGTAAGACTCACAGACTTTCGAAAAACGGCTCGTTTAACTACGTTTACCGTAACGGCACGCCCGTTTACGCCAAGGATCTTACGTTGTTATACGTTCCTTCGTCTACCGATTCAGTCAGAGTCGGCTTTTCGGTCAACAACAAAATCGGCAAGGCGGTCGTGCGCAACAAGCTCAAGCGCCGTCTTCGCGCGATAGCGGCGGAGTTTATTCCGCGACTTAGCGGATGCCAATGCGTTTTCGTCGCCAAGAAAGGTCTTGAAGAGGTAAGTTTTGCCGATCTTCACGCCTTAGTCGAGAAACTATTTGTCAAATCGGGACTTGTCAATGAGAAGAAAGAGGAAGAAGAGCGCGCTTGAAATATTAGTGTACGCGGTCACGTTTAGGTGGCTGTTTTGCGGTCTTATCCTTATTTACAAAAAACTTATCTCGCCGCTTTTCCCGCCGACGTGCATATATACGCCGACTTGTTCGACTTATATGCTCGAGGCGATCGAGAAATTCGGCGTGGCTAAAGGCACGTATTTGGGAACGAAGCGCATTATGCGTTGCGTGCCGTGGAAAAAAGGCGGCTTCGATCCCGTACCCGACAACCCAAAAGGAGATATGAAATGGCTTTTTTAAGCTCGCTTACGAGTGCTTTTTATAATATAGGCGTTACCGCGCCCACGGGCGGCGCAAGGCTTTGGGAATTTCTTATCCTCGACGTCTTTAACTGGGGATTTTTGGCAAACTACGGCTGGAGAGTTTTATTGTTTACCATACTTCTCAAGCTGCTACTCTCGCCGGTAGATATCTTTACCAAGATCAACGCGCGCAAAAACCAAAAGGTAATGCGCAAATACAAGGATACTTTCGAGCAGATCGACCGCCAGTACGCCAACGATCCGCGCATGCAAATGCAGAAGCGCAACGAATTCCAGAAGAAGGTCGGCGGCGGCATTAATCCGCTTATGACTTGCCTTCCGCTCATCCTTACGATGGTAATATTCATTACGCTGTTCAACGGACTGGGCAACATCGGCGCGTACAAGAATCTGAAACAGTACGTTACTTTGTACAACGAATACAAAAACGTTTCGCAATGCGTAGTGGTCGACGGAGCGAAAAATCTTACCGACGACCATTCCACGCTCTCCGCGGACGGAACCGTTTCGCCCGAGCGCGAAGAAAAATACCGCAAGTATTTCGTCGAAGGCGTCGACAAATATATCGCCTCGCTCGAAGATACCGACTCTCTCAAGAGCGCTTACGGAACCAAAGATAAGACATACGACGCGCTCCACGCGTGGGTAATGAGCGACGATTTCAGCGTAGCGCAGGCGGAAACGCTCGGCACGTACGTAGGCTCGCGCGCGGTATATTATATGTATGACGACGTAGTGGAGTCGTTCCTGTGGATCAAGAATATCTGGGCGGTCGACGCTCCGTGGGTCTCGTCCGTAAGTTCGTACTCCGACTGGGGCAAAAACATTCAGCGCGACAGCTATAACAGCACCGGCAAACTCAAAATCAACGATGAAGTGCTTACCGGGTGGGAAACCGACCGCGTAGCCGCCAACAAGAAAGAGATCATGAGTAAGGACACGTACAACGTGGTTATGCGCGACTTGCTCGTAAGCGAAGGCCACAGCGCCAACGGATATCTTGTCCTTCCGCTTTTGTCTATCCTTATGGCGCTTTTGTCCACGATCATTTCTCAGCGCCAGCAAAAGGCTTCCGGACAGGACGCGGGAATGATGGGCAAAACGATGCTGTTTATCATGCCCGTCATGATCGGCGTATTCGCGTTTATCCAGAACGCCGCGTTCTCGCTTTACCTTGTCGCAAGCTACTTCGTATCGACCGCCATCAACCTTATTATGACGCTTATATTCTATATCGTAGACCGCAAGGAAGACAACGTTGAAGAGATCCGCAAGTACGGCAGACCCAACTTCAACGAAGACAACGACTAAAAAGCCTAAAATTCTTTAGCAAAAAGAGGAAATACAATGAACACTATCGAAAGCACAGGAAAGAACATCGACGAAGCTATCAAGGCAGGCCTTAGCAAGCTCAGCGAAGACTGCGGCAAAGAGATCTCGCTCGACGACGTAGACGTCGAAATTCTCTCGAGCGGCGGATTTTTCAAGAAAGCGAAAGTAATCCTTACCGTCAGCGAAGACGAAGACGCTCTTGATGAAGTTTCGGACAGGAAAGAAGTTCCCGCCGAAGAAAAGAGCGAAGAGCGGAAAGACAAAGAAGAAAAGAAAGCGAAAGCGGATAAAAAAGCGGAAAAAGCGGAGAAGAAAGAAAAGCCCGCGCCCGCCGCAGAGCCTGCGACCGAGCGGGAAAAAGCGGAAGAGGCCGAAAAGCCCGCCAAAAAAGATCGCGTAAGAAAAGAGAAAAAACCTTTCGTTAAGCCCGAGTACGTCGAGGAAGAGAAGAATTATCCCCCGGCTACCGAGGAGCAGGTCGCCAAGGCAAAAGCGTACGTCGAAGGACTTATCAAGGCTATGGAGATCGAGGCTAAGGTAGAAGCTACGAGCGAAAAAAACGTCATAAGGATAAATATTCTTTCCGACAGCGCTATCGTAATAGGACACAGAGGCGAAACTCTCGACGCTATCCAGGCGCTCGCTAAGCGCGCGGCGGAGAACGACGATTCGCATCTTCGCGTAATAGCCGACTGCAGCGGATTTAGAGCCAAGAGAGAATCCGCGCTTACCGCGCTTGCCCGCAAGACCGCCGAAAAAGCCGTTCGCAAAGGCCGCAAGATCTCGCTCGAGCCTATGGACAGCGCGAGCCGCAAGATCATTCACTCGGCGCTTTCCGACGACGAGAGAGTATTTACCCGCAGCGAAGGCCACGAGCCTAACCGCAAGGTGATCGTTTTCCCTGTACGCCGCCGCAGATTTGAGAAGAGATCGTCGTTTGACGAGAGTGAAACGACGCCGTCCGAAGAATAATTCGTTGATTTGGCCGGTAATTGCCGAACGCGAAAAAGCCTTTGATTTAACCTTACAATAGTCAAAAATAATCAAAACGAAAAAACCGACTTTATTATAAGCCGGTTTTTTTTCTGTTTTTGCCTTTCGACTTTTTATATCCTTGTCATGACTAAAGCGCAGCGAAGAACCTTCGGACTTATACGCATAATCGCTAATGAAGTGTAGTGTACCGGAATTATTACCGTCCCTCGCCGCCCGTCCGCTTTAGTCTCCGCTGTCATTCAGAGCGTAGCGAAGAATCTTCGGACCTAAACTATTGCATTGCCGCTAAAGTTAGCCATAGCGGAATTCTTACCATACCTTTCAGCCGGTCGGCGGCGACTCGCCGCCCGTCGCACCGCTTATGCAAAATACCGTAGCGAAACACCCGCCGTATCTTTCAGTCAGTCAACGGCGACTCGCCGCATTTGCCCGCAAGGGCAAAATTCATTTTGCGTAAGCAAAAATTCACGGAGACTTCAGCCTACCGCCGCCAGTCCGCGGCGACTCGCCGCTGTCATTCAGAGCGTAGCGAAGAATCTTCGGCATTATACTGTCGCACCGCTTATGCAAAATACCGTGGCGAAACACCCGCCGTATCTTTCAGTCGGTCCGCGGAGACTCGCCGCAGTCCGCGACGGTTTTTCCTTATAATATACGCGCACGCGCGCACTTGCCGTATTTCGTCCTTTGCCGCGGGGCACCCTCAATGCCGACCGCGGAGACTCTTTGCTGCATAAAATCCGCATAAAACCTTGCATAAACCGACTTTTATGCATAAAACGCAAAAAATAAAAAAATATCTGCATAAATATTCAAAAACCTCTTGACAAACCGAATAAAGAGGTATATAATACGTGCATAATTCGTTTTCGGGTTATAAAAATGCAAAATAAAGGAACAAAAAGGAGATATTTATTATGAAAAAGTTTTTAGGAATTTGTTTTAGCGCCGTCGTTTTGGCGAGCGTAGCGGCAAGCGGTGCGGCGTGCGCGCCTTCCGGCGGCAAAACGCTTTACGTTTACACGGAGTCGGGATTCGCGCCTTACGAGTACCTTAGCGACAGCGGCAAGGTAGTCGGTGTGGATATCGACATCATGAACGCCATCGGCAAGGAACTCGGCTACGAGGTGGTAGTCAACGACGTGGCTTTCGACGCGATCCCCTCTTACGTGCAGGGCAACAAAAACGCCGTTGCCGCGGCGGGCATGACGAAGAAAGCCGACCGCGACGAGATAATGGCGGCTTCGGTTTCGTACGCGACGAGCGTTCAATACGTAATAAGCGCCACCGCTCTTGCAACGGACGACAACAACAAAGTTTCCGTCGCCGCGCTTGCCGGCAAGAAAATCGGCACGCAGGTCGGCACGACGGGATTTTATCTTATCGACGACGAGATAAATCTCGAAGACGGATCGCTTAACGGCACCGGCGCGAGCGTTCTCGAATACAAAAACGCCGTCGTCGCCAAGACCGATCTCGGAAGCACGATCGACGCTATCGTAATAGACAAGCTTCCCGCGCTGTCGCTTACGCTGAAAACGTCGTACTACTGCTACGAACTCGACGAAGAGCCGGAGTCGTACGTATTGTATCTCAACAAGGACAACGGCGAACTTTTAACCGCGGTCAACGAAGTGCTTACGGCTATGATAGCGGATGGAAAAATAGAGGAGTTTACGATCAATCACTCGACGGGAAAGTAAAATGACTTTTATCGAACAAATCAAAGTTATATGGGATCTCCGGGGCTTGTTTTTCGAAAGCCTCGGTTTTTCCTTGCTTATCGCGCTGTTTGCGGCGCTTATGGGGTTTGTTATCGGCGTGGTGCTGGTAATGGCGAAGATAGTCCCCAAGACGAATTTCGTTTTTGTAATTCTGGACAAACTCGCGGGCTTTTACGTAACGGTCATTCGCGGAACGCCTATGCTCGTGCAGTTGCTTATTATGTATTCGGTCGTTTTGGTAAGCTTTAAGTTTTCGAGCACGAATCTTATCGTGCCCATCATAGCGTTCGGTATCAACAGCGGCGCTTACATGGCGGAAATAATCCGCAGCGGAATAACGTCCGTCGACGTGGGTCAGATGGAAGCGGGCAGAAGCCTGGGATTGAGCTGGACGACGGTAATGTTCCGCGTAATTATCCCGCAGGCGGTAAAGGTGGTAGTGCCCGCGATATTCAACGAACTCATTTCGCTGGTCAAAGAAACGTCCGTTATCAGCGTTATCGTTCTGCGCGTAAACGACGTGCAGAAGTACGATCTTCTCGGCTACGCCCAAAGAATGGGTTTGGCAAAACCGGCGGCGTATTTCGCGTTTTTGTTTACCGCGTCGCTTTTGTATCTCGCCGTCGTTTTGCTGCTTACTCTCGTGCAAAAAATCATAGAGAGGAGGTTTAAGAAAAATGAGCGATGATATCATACTGTCGGCCCGGGGACTGTGCAAACGTTTCGGCTCCGCCGAAGTGCTGGGCGGAATAGATTTCGAGATAAAAAGAGGCGACGTCGTGGCGGTCATCGGACCGTCGGGGTGCGGCAAAAGCACTTTTTTGCGCTGTCTTAACCTGCTCGAAACGCCTACCGCCGGCGGAATATATCTCGACGGCGAAACTATTTTCAAGAAATTCAGTCATTACCTGGAGCAAGAGATCTCCGAACTGAAATCGGACTTAAAGCAAGCGAAAAAGGCCGAAGACGCCGCGCTCGTCGCTTCGCTTACCGCTCTCATCGGCTCCAAAAGACACGAACTCAAAGCCCTAAAGAATGAAGAAAAAAGCATAGGCAGGCAAACGCTCGCCTCGCTTAACCGCCATCGCCAAAAAATCGGCATGGTATTCCAGCAATTCAATCTTTTCCCGAATATGACCGTGCTGGACAATATAATCCTCGCGCCCGTAAAGCTCGGCAAGTACGACAAAAAACTCGCTACGGAAAAGGCGGTCGCGCTGCTTAAGCAAGTAGGGCTCGAGAGTAAAGCGCACGAGTATCCGTCCAGGCTATCCGGCGGACAAAAACAACGTATAGCGATAGTAAGGGCGCTCGCGATGGAACCGGAGATCATGCTGTTCGACGAGCCGACGAGCGCGCTCGATCCCGAGATGGTCGGCGAAGTCCTGTCGGTCATGACGGCGCTCGCAAAGAGCGGCACGACGATGATAGTCGTCACGCACGAAATGGGATTTGCGCAGCAGGTGGCGAACCGCGTAGTCTTTATTGACGGCGGCAAAATAGTGGAGGACGCACCGCCCGCGGAGTTCTTTTCTTCGCCCAAAAATCCGCGGCTCAAAGACTTTCTTTCTAAGGTCCTGTAAGCGAAATAACGCGATACGTATCGGGCAAAATCAAAAAAAAAGACCGCCTCAAGGCGGTCTTTTTATCAGTTGTTCGTTTTTTTCTTCAGTGCCGACACGTCGGGGATCTTTTCGTAGTTTACGCCGTTACGGATAAAGAATTCTTCGGTAAGGCTCTTGTATGCGAGCGAGCCGAGCGAGCGCGGTTCGTATAGCGCGATCGGCATACCGTGCGACGGCGCTTCGGCGAGGCGGACGTTACGCGGAATGCGCGTATTATACACGCTCTTGCCGAAAAATTTCTGTATTTCTTCGGCTACCGACTGTATGAGTTTGCTTCTGCCGTCGTACATGGTGAGAAGCACGCCTTCTATCTTAAGCGACGGATTGAGAATTTTTCTCGCGAGGTTTACGGTATTTATCAGCTGACTCAGACCCTCTAACGCGAAAAATTCGCCCTGAATGGGGATAAGTATCGAATCCGCGGCTGCCAATGCGTTTACGGTAAGCAGACCGAGCGACGGCGGGCAATCGATGAAGATAAAGTCGTATTTGTTGCGCAATACGCTTATCACGCGTTTGAGGACCTTTTCGCGGTCGTCTACGGATACGAGTTCGACTTCGGCGCCGGCGAGGTCGATATTGCTCGGCATAATGTCGAGATTTTTGATCTCGGTGGGGATTATCGCTTTTTGCGGTTCGCTCTCGCCGATCAGAACGGTATAAACGGAAGCCTTGAGTTTGCTTTTGTTGACGTTGAGACCGGTGGAGCAGTTGCCTTGCGGATCGATGTCGACGGCAAGAACTCTTTTGCCCATAAGGGCGGCGTAAGCGGCAACGTTAACGCACGTAGTCGTTTTTCCGACTCCGCCTTTCTGATTTGCTATTGCGATGACCTTAGACATATTACCTCACCCGTTAGCGCCAAGCGAAAAATCGCGTTAAATAACCCTCGGCGGGCCGTAAAGCGGCGGCGCCGTTTGAATTTCGTCTTTTATTATACCACGAAAATAAAACCAACGCAATATTTTTTTAGTTTTTTAGAGATAGTTTTTAAATATTTACCGCTTAACGCTTGAAAAAATTCGCCTTTGCGGGTATAATGTAAAAAATGAGCTTGATAGAATTCGACAACGTAACATTTTCGTACCGCGCGGGGCTCAGACCCGCGATAAAGAATTTGTCTTTTACTCTGGAATCCGGCGAAACTCTCGCTCTTATCGGACACAACGGTTCGGGTAAGAGCACTTTGGCGCGCCTTTGTAACGGTCTTCTTATACCCGACAAAGGCGAAGTCAGAGTCGACGGACAGAGCACGAGAGGCAAAAACGTTTTCGATATCCGCCGCAAAGTGGGCGTCGTGTTCCAGAACCCCGACAATCAGACCGTGGCGACGATCATCGAAGACGACGTGGCTTTCGGACCGGAAAATCTGGGACTTAAGTCCGAAGAGATCCGTAAGCGCGTCGACGACGCGCTCGAAAGCGTAGGTATGCTCGGGTACGCCAAGCGGGATCCGTTCCGCTTGTCCGGAGGACAAAAACAGCGCGTGGCGATAGCGGGCGTTCTGGCGCTCAAGCCGCGCGTAATGATCCTCGACGAGTCGACGGCTATGCTCGATCCGCTTTCCCGTCGCGAAGTCATGGAAGTCGTTTACGATCTTGTAAGGAAGGAAAATATGTCGCTTATCACGATCACGCATTTTACCGAAGAAGCGCTCGAGGCGGACAAAGTGCTGGTGCTTGACGGCGGCGAAAAATACATGGAAGGCGGCAGGGAAGTTTTCCTTAAGAGCAAGGAGCTTGCTTCAATAGGTCTTACCGCACCCACGGCGGTAAGAGTGGCGGACGCGCTCAGGGCAAAAGGTCTGGACGTTGCGCGCGACGTACTTTACGACGAGGATCTGGTCAAAGCGTTATGTCGGTAACGATCGAAAATCTTTCGTATATTTATGACAAAAAAGCGGTTTTTAAGAAGAACGCTCTTTTTGACGTTTCGCTAAAAGTCGAAGACGGAGATTTTTTCGCTCTCGTCGGCAGGACGGGCAGCGGCAAAAGCACTTTGGCTATGCACCTTAACGGACTTATCAGGAAGCAGACGGGCGTAATACTTATCGACGATTTTGACTTTGATAAGAAAATAAATCTCAAGGCGCTCAGAGCAAAAGTCGGCATAGTTTTTCAGTATCCCGAATCTCAGCTGTTTGCCGACACGGTGGCGCTCGACGTGGGCTTCGGACCGAAAAATCTCAAGTTGGACCCCAAGGAGATCGACGCGCGCGTACGCGATTCGATCGGAGCGGTGGGGCTCGATTACGACGAAATAGCAGGTAAGTCGCCTTTCGAACTTTCGGGAGGGCAAATGCGACGCGTGGCGATAGCGGGCGTACTTGCCATGAAACCGGAGATCCTGGTGCTCGACGAGCCGACCGCCGGACTCGATCCGCAGGGCAAAAAAGATATTATGGAGCTCGTTTCGTCGCTTCGTTCTTCGCTTAAGGCGGTAATTATGATATCGCACAATATGGACGAAGTGGCAAAGTATTGCAATAAAGTCGCGCTCATGGACGAGGGCAGACTTGTGGGAGTATTTACTCCCAGGCAGCTTTTCAGAGACGACACCGTCGAACGGTACGGCTTGCTGTTGCCGTCCGCCGTATCCCTTGCGCACAAACTCAAAGCGGCGGGAGTAATAAACGACGCGGATATTCTCGGCGAAGACGAGTTGGTCGCGAAGATCCTCGAGGCAAAAAACATAAAATAATGCGTGAAATAGCACTCGGACAATATTATCAGACCTCGTCGATAGTGCATTCGACGGACGCGCGGGTAAAACTTCTTATCTCGATCGCGTATTTGGTTATGGTCTTTTTTGTCGAAACGTATATCGGTTTCGGCGTTTTGGCGGTATGTTTTTTACTTACCGTATTCGCTTCGCGCGTTCCGCTTTTCAAGGTGCTCAAGAGCCTTAAGGTCATATTGTTTCTCGCGTTTTTCACTTTTCTTATGACGATGCTGTTTTACGGCGGAGCGAAAAAAACCGTCGTTTGGGAGTGGTGGATAATCAAGATTTACGAAGGTCAGCTTTACGCTTGCGGGCTCGTGCTTTTAAGGCTCGTTTTTCTCGTTTTGGGACCGACGATGCTCACCTTCACGACCACGCCGGTAGAGCTTACCGACGGACTCGAATGGCTGCTCAAACCTCTCGCGCTCATCGGTATCCCGATCCATTCGGGCGCGCTCGTTATGAGCATGACTTTGAGAATAATCCCCAACCTTATCGACGAAACCGATCGTATAATCAACGCGCAAAAATCCCGCTGCGCGGATTTTGACAGCCGTAATATTTTCAAGCGCGCCAAAGCCATGATCCCGATACTCGTGCCTCTTATCGCTTCGTCTTTCCGCAAAGCGGACGAACTTGCCGACGCAATGGATTCGAGATGTTTCGTAGGCGCGAAAAACCGCACCCGTATGCGCAAACTCCGCTTTACGTGGCGGGATCCGATAGCGCTGATACTTTTCGCCGCGGAGTTTACCGTGATTTTGTGGCTGAAATTCAACTTTTTCCCGTTCGTGGATCTTTCGACTGTGGGGTGGATAGTATGAGAAGGATCAGACTTACTCTCGATTATATAGGCACGTCGTATGCCGGCTGGCAGATCCAGCCCGGCAAAGACACGATCGAAGGGCGCGTGGAACAGGCGCTTTTCCGGCTTACCGGCGAGGAAATAAAAGTAGTGGCGAGCGGCAGGACGGACGCGGGCGTTCACGCGTTGGAGCAGGTGGCTCATTTCGATACCGGTACGGATTTCGATTTGCGCGCGTACACAAACGGAATAAACGTCTTTTTGCCGCCGGATATACGCGTTACGGACGCGCGCGTGGTCCCCGATACTTTTCACGCGCGTTTTGACGCTAAACGAAAAACGTACGAATATCGTTTTTACGTATCGAAAGTCGACAGAGCCGTACTGTATAACAGGGCGCACAGGCTTCAGTCCATGCCCGATCTTACGGCGCTCAACGAAGCGGCGGCGTTGTTTGTCGGCGAACACGATTTCGCGGCGTTCATGTCCTCCGGCAGCGACGTCAAAACCACGGTGCGCACGGTTTATTCGGCGCTCTTCGCGGCGCAAAGCGAGAGCGAGTTTACTTTCGAAGTGTCGGCTAACGGATTTCTCTATAATATGGTGCGCAAAATGGTCGGCGCCTTGATAAAAATCAGCGAAAACAAACTTACTTCCGCCGATATTTCGCGCGCGCTTGCCGATCCCGCGTCGACAAACCTTCCCTATGTCGCTCCCGCGTGCGGGCTGTACCTCAAGCGCGTAGAGTACGAAAACTGATTTTTTCTCTCTAAACCCTCAATATCCTTTTGTTAAGGCAAATCAAGTCCGCATATCGCTTGACTTGATTTTTTTATTCCTATATAATATTACTATCAAGCGAGCATATTATGTAATGCATTAAGGGAAAAGATATCAACGGAGGCTCAACAATGAGAAAACGCAGTATATTTTTGTGTCTGATACTCATCGTCGCGACTTTCTTCGCGGCGTGCACGGTCACGGCAAAGCGACCCGAAAACGTCACCGTCGCCGTTACCGACGCGGGAGTCATGAGCGACGGCGGATTTGTAAGCTGGACTAACGCCGACCCGTCCAAAAAGCGCACGGTAAACGTCGGCGACGACGTGGTTTTCACGCCGTTCGTAAATTCGGGCTGGGCGCTTGATTCCTTCACCGTAGACGGGCAGGAAATGATCATGTTCCGAGCCGAAGACGGCACTATTACGCTAAGCAAGGTCAAGGGCGATATCGAATACGCGGCGACTTTCGTACGCGCGTATTCGCTTAACGTCAGCGCAAACGCCGGCGGAGAGATAAGCGTGAGCGCGCCATTTGTCAAGGAAGGCGAAGACGTGCGCGTTACCGTTACTCCGGATACCGGCTATATTCTCGACAGCCTTATCGATAACGGCGAAGACGTGACGGACGCGGTCGTTCGCGGCAGATATACGATATCTTCCGTGTCCGCCGATCATAACGTATCCGCGCAGTTTGTGCTTGCGGCGGAGGTGAACGTCCGCACGGCCACCTCGGGCGGAAAAATCGAACTTCTCGACGAAGTAACTCCCGGCGCAAACGTAAGAGTAAAAGCGACCGCGGACGCGGGCTATCGTCTTACCGCTCTCGATCTCGACGGAGCGGACGTGCTTGACAAAGCGGAAGACGGAGTATATACCGTCGCTTCCGTAAGCGGCGTACATACGGTTACGGCTTCTTTTACCCGCGAATTTAAAATTTCTCAGGCGGTAAGCGGCGGCGAAGTCGGACTCGAATGCCCGGCTTACGTGCTCATCGGCGAGACCTTAAGAGTAAAAATAACTTCTATCCCCGACGGATACAGACTTGTAAGGTTTACCGTCAACGGCTACAACGCGACGAGCGAACTTTCCGCCGATCTCGAATACGTCGAGGAAAATATCGCCAACGACGTGGTTATCGGCGTAATTATCAAGCGCGAAGATCAGATCGCGGTAGTTCAGCCTCTTCACGGAGTTTTGTCCGTAGCCGAATCCTCCTGCGTTCCCGGCGACGTACTGCATATTTCTTTCGTTCCCGACGAGCATTACGAACTCGATTCGCTCGTCGTTGACGGCGTAGACATAACGGACTCGGTAAGCGACAACGAATGCGCGTACGTTTCGACCGGCTACGGCGCTGTCGTGGAAGCGACGACCAGACCCGTTTTATACGCGCTTTCTCTTACCGTTCCGTCGGGACACGGAACCGCGAGATTCGCCGTCGGCGGAAAGACCGTAACAAGCGCTTCGGTAGAAGACGAAGTCGAGATAATAGCCAAGGCAAACAGCGGTTATGAGCTCAAGAGCGTTACCGTAGGCGGCGAACAAATCGAAATAAACGGCGACAGAGCGACTCTTCCCGCTATCACCGGACCGATAAACGCGGAAGTCGAATTCGATCTTAAGAGCGACGTGCCCTTTAGCGGCAAAGCCGTGTACGAAGACGGCACGCCGGTCGTCGGCGCGGACGTGTACGCGGACGGAGAGAAAAAAGCGACCACCGACGGCGAGGGTAAATTCTCGTTCCTTTCCACGGCGGCGGCTCACGAGATATACGCGAGCGCTTACGGCTACGTATCCGCTGTCGTTATCACCGAATTCGCTTCCGACGGCGCTCTCGATATTGCCGCTCCGTTCGTTCTCAAGGAGTCGACGACAAAACTTATCGGCGCGACGCTCGGTCAGTATTCGTCAGATTTTACAGGCTCGACCATAACTTACGACTCCGAGACCGGCACCGAAAAAATCACAACGACCGGCGCGTTCAGCGGCAAACCCCTGTTCCTTAAGGATATGCAGACGAGCGACGGTATCGTATATTTCAGCGTGCTCAACAAGACGGATACGAGCGGCGAACACGAACCCGATCCGGGTATCGGCGTAGCGCTCTATTCGCCCGAATTCTTCCTTGTGGGTCACGTTTCCCGCGCACGCACGCGTTTCCTTCCCAACTCCAATTATTCGACGACGAGAGCGTATATGCCCGCCGTGTACGTTCCGTCCGGCGAGGATTTCGACATAGGGGCGGCAGGCACGAGAGAAAAGCATTTCTTCGCGTTCGCAAAGCTTGACGATACCGCTTACTTCCTGTACAGAAAAGCCGACGGAAAGTACCGCGTTATCTCGTCTTACACCACCGAATACTTAGACGGCATATTCGCGTTCGCGCTGATAGGCGCCACCAACGGCAAAACCTCGACCGTGGAGATCAACGATCTCGGGATAAGCCGGGATCATAGCGAAATAAGCGCGCTTCTTAAGGCAAGCGTGGAAGTTGCATCCGACGGCGGCGAGGTATCGTTCGACGATCCTCACGCGGGCAAGACCGTAACGTTCCGCGTCAAAGCGAACGCGGGCAAAATGCTCTCCGCGCTCACGCTCAACGGAACGGCGATAGCCTTCAGCAACGACGAGCCGGGCATTTATTCGGCAAAAGCGACGCTTGGCGAGGGAGTAAACTCGCTCGCGGCTTCATACGTAAACTCCACGCCCGCCGACAAGACCATTACCGACGGAACGATAAGCGACGACGCTTCGTTCGTGTACGATTCGTCCATATTCTACCGCAACGATCAGCAGATAGGCGGCGCGGATCCCGGCGCTATCTACGTATCCGAAGAGGACGATCCCGTCAACGGCGGCTGGTTCTATATGGTGATCACTGGCGGCAACGCGACGCAGGCGTTCAATATTTTCAGGAGTAAGGATCTTACCACCTGGAAAGTTTGCTCCGACAACGGCAACAGCGGTTTCGCGCTCAAGCTTAACAGCGCGACCGACTGGTCGACGAGCACGTACTGGGCTCCCGAACTTATGCAGGAAACGTATATTACGGCAAGCGGAGTCAAGAAAAACAGATATTATATTTATTACAGCGCGCTCAGCAAGCAGGGCAATGAAAACACCGATTATTCGGCGGACGACGGCGACGCCGACGCCACGCCCAACCCCAACGCGCGCAACAAAGGCCACGCGCAGTACAACAGACTTTACCTGGGTATCGGCGTATCCGACAAGCCGCAGGGTCCGTACACGCAGGTAAATACCGCGACGTACTACAAGTGGTACGACGACAACCTTCTTTCGGACGATCAGCCTACTAAGGCTTACAAGTCTTTCTACGGCGCCGTCGGCACGAGCGCGGTAACGGGAAGGACCACCAACCTTAACGGCAACGTAGCCAACGAGTCCGCGCCCCCGCTCAATTTCTACAAGTATCACCCCGAGGTCAAAGCGGCTATGGACGCGCTCGGCGCGGCTTACTGGCCGTGCATCGACATTTCGCCCTTCAAGGATCCCGCGACCGGAAACTTCTACCTGTATTTCTCTCAGCACGTCAACGAAGTCAGCGACGGCAACGTAATATGGGTAATGAAGATGAAGGACTATATTACGCCGGACTTCAGCACAGGCGAAAACGCCATGCATATCGTCGCGCTTCCCGGTTATTCGGTCATCGACACCACGCTCAAGGTTTACACCAACCGCGGCATCGACTGGGGGGCTCACGCCGAGTACAAGACTCATCTTCAGCGCTTCTCGTTCGACGGAACGAGCAAAGGCGCCGGCATCAACGAAGGCGCGCATACGATAGCGCACTACGACGAAAAAGCGGGACAATGGCTGTATTACCTTACGTACTCGCCTTACGGCTACGGCGCGAGAGCGTACTCGGTAACGCAAGCGGTTTCCACTTCGCCTTTCGGACCGTTCGTAAAACTCGAACCGACTAAGGGCGTTACCGTAATGGGACTTTACAACGGCTACAACAGTACCACGGCGACCGGCACCACGGGCAACAGCAATCTTGACTATACTCAGGCGCGCGACCTTTCCGCCTCTATCGACTATATGGCGGGAACCGGACACCATTGCTTCGTTACCGCCGGCAGCGACGTGTTCGTACTGTATCACTCGTTCCCCAACCCCATCAGCAACAGCAACCTTGACGGAAACTTCCTTGGCAGGCAGATCTCTTCCGACAGACTGCATTTCGTGTCCTCTCCGTCGCTTAACTACGGCGATCTCAAGAGCGGATATTCGTGCGATTCCGCGCAGCGCCTTACCGTGCTTTACGGCAACGGACCCACGTATTCGCTCCAGCCCAAGCCTTCTTTCAGCACCGGGTACGAAAACGTCGCGGGCAAGGCAACCGTCACGAGTACCGGCACGTATACCGTTTCGGCTATTCCGGGTCCCGCGGGAACTTCAGTTACCGACTCGACCGAATTCCTTACCGACGGACTGTTCGTAGTGCATTCGCCCTACAAGGATTGGGAATACGTCAACACCGCCTCGGGCAACCAAACGATAACGCTTACGTTCGCCGAGCCGCAGAACGCCCGCGCGGTAATGGTCTACAACTCGGCTTATTACGCCGCTTCGCTCAAGACTTTGCGCTCGCTCAAACTGTATCTTACCGACGGCACGATAGTCGAAAAAACAAACCTTACCCAAAACTCCGACAACGCGTATCCCGCCAAGAAAGTCATGCGTTTCGGCGGCAGCATAATAGCCGACTTCGACGAACTTTCGGTAAACAAAATAGAGATCACGTTCAATTCCGAGGATAAATTCGATCCGTCCTCATCTACGGTCAAGATAGGCGATATCGCGGTGCTCGCGCGCAGGAGCGGAGCGGCGATCCGCAAGGTCGATTACGGGCAGTACGGCGGAGCCAACGACCCCGGATTCGTACTCGACGGCGTAGCGGACGACTACGGCTGGCAGGACGTTAAGCCTTACGTATATAAGGGCGAACAGTTCTCCGCGACTGTCAAGGCGGTTCCCGGCAAGAGCGGAATTTACGTAACGGCGACCGTTTACGACAAGGCGCTGTTCCACTCGGACAACAGCGGCGCCGCCACCACCAAATTCCACGGTCTCAACCGCTGGTACAAGAATACCGAACTCGACTTGTTCGTATTCGCGGGAGACACCAAGAATTACACGACGGCAAAAGTCGTAAGCGGAAGATTCTCGCTGTACAATATGTTATCGACGTGGGGAATGTCGGGCGCAAGCTCGTTTGTGGGCGACGGTAACTCCAAATCTAACTCCAACTATTCGTTTACGGCGGAAGGCTTCGTTTCCTATGCGGATCTCGGCGTCACGGGCAGCGATGTAGCGTATATAGCGGCAAGTTATTACAGACCCGAAAACAACAAAACGAATATCCGTCCGCTCACCTTTATAGGCGGCGACCACAGACTTATTTCCGCGATGCTCGTATTCGACGAGAACGGCTACAAGCCCAAGGCTGTCGGCTACGGCGCTAGCGGCGACGGCGTGGGCGAAGAGATCGGCGAGTGGAAAGTCGTGACCGACGGCGTTCAGTCTGCGAGCACCCGCCAGAGCGCGACGTTCATAGAAGGAGCCGGGGCGGAAAACTTCGCCGTCAAGGCGGATATTTCCGCGGCTATCGGAATAAACCCCGACGCGCTTGCCGGATTTACGCTCAGCGACGGATTGCACACTTACACTTACGTTTTGGATCTTACCGAGCGCGTATCGAGCAATTATATCAACAGGCTTGTAATTTACTCGATGACCGACTACGGCGAGAAAGAAATCGTATTTGACGACAGACAGGCGTTTACTAACGATTACAGGACGAAAACGCTTTCGCTCGCTCTGTACAAGAAAGGCAACACGATCTATATTTCGGTAAACGGCAAGATAGTTTACTTTGAGTCCGACGACAGGTTCGACCGCGCAATGAGCGCCGGACTGTACTCGAGATACGTCAAGACCACGTTCAAGAACGTTGAGTTTACCGATTATACCGATTCTGCGGATCAGCTTTACGAAACGGCTTCTTTGCCGCTCAACGTAAGATTCAACACGTATCTTTCCGCCGTCGCCAAAGTAAAAGGCTCGCTCACCGAAAGCGGCTTCGCGGCTGAAGTTTACGCCGCGTCGAGCGTTAACGGCAAGAGCGTATCGAGCGTCAAGGTAAACGGCGAAACGCTGACTCTTAACGACGGAACAGGCGAATTCGCGGTCAGCGGCGATATGTTCGTTACCGTAAACACTTCCGCCGAGACCTCGTACAAGGTAAGCGGCACCGTATCGGACAATCTTTCCTCCAGAGCGGCGCGCATAGTGTTCAAAAACGGCAATAAGGTTTACGAGCGCTATACCAAGGACGGCTCGTACTCGCTCACGCTCCCGTCCGGAGAGTACGAAGTAACCGTCCGTACGCCGTACAGAAAAGCGGCTACGACTACCGTAACTGTAGGCACTTCCGCGGTAACGGCGAACTTAAGCGCCGCAAACGCTCTTTTGGGCGCGGCGGTAGACGAACTCGATATTTCGGCAAGCAAAGTAGCGCTCACGCATTCGGGCGAAACCTTCTCTATCTACGATCAGAAGAACGGCATATCCACGTGGCTTGACGCGGAAGCGTCGGCGACGGCGGTGATCGACTTTACGATCGAGAGCAATCTCGATACCGCTGGTCTTACTCCGGGAACTTACGAAACGTCGCTCACCATCGGTATCAATTACCGCAACGCCGAGAGCAATTCGTCGATAGCGATACTGCGCGACGGCGTCCGCGCTCTTGCGAAAGGCAACTGGAACACGCGCATAGACAAGTTCGGACTTCTCAGCAAAAACGCAAACACTTTCGGCAACGTTACTCGCATAAGAGCCGTTTACCTTAACGACAAGTGGACGCTCTGCGAATGGCGCGGTTCGTCGTACGTCAAGTTCTTCGAATACGACTGCAAGTATTACGGAGCGAACACGGGCGCAAACCGCTTCGGCATATACTACGGCACGTCGTTCGCGATAAACCGCGTGATAATGACCAACTGCGCTATCGTGACAGACGCGGAGCGGGTTCAGGCGATTTACGATTCGCTCGGCTGAAAACCATACGAAAGGCTGACGACGACGTCGTCGGCCTTTTTCGTTAAAAACCCCGTTTTTTAAGCGTTTCTTTTTAGGTTTGAGGCAAAAAACTACTTTGCAAAAACACTTGTAAATTTTCTCAATAGGTGCTATAATAATACCTGTATGAAGGTTTGGAAAGTCACACATCCCGGTTTTATTACTCTCGAAGACTTAGGCCCGTCCGAAGTCAGGAAAGATTGCGTTAAGGTCAAAATGCTTGCCGCGACCGTTTCAACGACCGAAAAACTTGTTTTTAAGGGTACGCTTAAGGGTTGTACTTTCCCGCGCGTTCCGGGAAGACAAGGCGTAGGCATGGTCAGCGAAGTCGACGAGTCGGTACACAAATTCCGCCGCGGCGACAGATGCTACGTGTCTTCGCAAGTGGCGTGCAACGAATGCTATTTTTGCCGCATAGGCCGCAAATCCGAATGTTCGCACCTTCAGACTTACGGCAAGGATATCGACGGCGTGCTGTCGGATTTCGCGATCATAAGCACGGATAACTTATACCTGCTTCCCGATCGCATAACGGACAATCAAGCGGTCTTTATCGAGACGATAGCGCTTGCGATCAACGCTATCAACACTCTCAACATCGGCAAGGGCGATCATCTCGTGATTCTGGGCGCGTCGGTATTCGGTCTTATCATGGCGCAGGTAGCCATGGCGCATCAGGCTGTGCCCGTTCTCGTCGATAAGCGTCCCGACAGGCTTTTGCTCGCCGAAGAACTCGGCGTATATTATTGCGTAAACGGCGCGAAGGAAGACCTCGCGAAGAAGGTGTTTTCGATCACCGGCGGCAAAATGGCGGGCAGAGTGGTTTGCTCGATGGATTGCGCCGATTTCGATTACGGAACTTGCGCGGACATCGTTTCCAACTACGGCAAAATAGGCTTTGTGGGTACGGACAGCGAAATAAGCGAAATAAACGTCGACCTTATGCAGATAATAAGCAAGAGCGTAACGACGTATAGTATCAATCACGCCAACGACAATATTTCCGCGGCGATAAATATGCTCGCTCGCGGCGACGTCAACGTCGACAAACTCATCACGCCCATCAAGTTTTCCGAGATAGGCGCGTATCTCGAAAGATACGCGGGCGGCGAAGATTTTATCCAGATCGTCGCCACAGCCGACAAATAAACCCGAAAGCACCCTGCAAAAGGGTGCTTTTTTAGCAGTTAAGCGACGAAAAGCGGCAAAATCGCCTTAAAAACGCTTGATTTAAAAGTTTTACTGTGTTATAATGTGTTTTGTCCGAAAGAATCGGACGTATCCTTTCTCTCTATGAGAGACGACTAAGACCACAAGGAGGTTAATATCATGAACAAGTACGAAGTTCTTTACATCATCGACGCCGCGCTCGACGACGCCGCGAAGGACGCGCTTGTCGCAAGATTCTCTAAGCTCGTTACCGACAACGCCGGCGAAGTAGAGTCCGTAGACAAATGGGGCGTCAGGAAGTTTGCTTACGAGATGAACTTCAAGAACGAAGGTTACTATGTTTTGATGAATTTCTCGGCTAATCCCGATCTTCCCGCAGAAATGGAAAGACAGATGAGGATATCCGACGACGTCATCAGATATTTGGTAGTCCGCAAGTAATTTTTTAGAGGTGTACCTATGAACAAATGTATTTTTATCGGTAATTTGACTCGCGATCCCGAGTTTTCGACGACTGCAAGCGGAGTATCGCTTTGCCGTTTTTCGATCGCGGTAAGCCGCACTTTCAAGCGCGAAGGCGAGCCCGAAGCGGACTTTTTCAATATCGTTACTTGGAGAGGCTTGGCGGATAACTGCCACAAATACCTTACCAAAGGCAGCAAGGTTTGCGTCATCGGTTCTATGCAGAACCGCAGTTATGACGACAAAGACGGCAATAAGAGATACGTAAGCGACGTAGTTGCGGACGAAGTCGAATTCGTCGGCTCGCGCGCTCAGGCAGGCAATGCCGACGCTCCCGCGCCCTCTAACGAGCGCCGCGGCGCGACTCTCGAACCTGCTTCCGGAGACGATTTGCCGTTCTAAATTTTTTAAGAGGATAGTTTTATGGATAAGAATAAGAATTTCAAGAACGCCAACGCAGACGTTGACGACAAGACCAAGAAGGTCAGAAGAGCGCCCAAGAAGAAAGTTTGCCTCTTCTGCACCGAGAAGAACAGCGTTATCGATTACAAGGACGTAAACAAGCTCAAGAGATTCGTTACCGAGAAAGGTAAGATCATTCCCCGCAGAGCGAGCGGCGTATGCGCCCCGCACCAGAGAGATCTTCAGAACGCTATCAAGAGAGCAAGATTTATGGGACTTCTTCCCTTCAAGGGAGAGTAATAGAAGCGGACGGCATTGAGCCGTCCGTTTTTATTATACGTTTTTCGCGTTTACCGCGAAACGTTATTCGAGATTGCCGAAGATTATTTGTTCTTTGTCGCCTTGGCTCGCGACGAAGTATATCGTATCGCCGCAGAGCTCAAACGTCGGGTACTGGAACGTCGTCGCGGCCTTAAAGTCGTAATATTCTTCCCACGATTCGCAGTCGCTAGAGCGAAGCAAACGGAAGTTGTTGCGCATGACGGTAGGGTTTCGGTCGTTCGAGTAGTTATAACCGAGATAGTAGCGGTCGCCGAGTTTTCTGAGTATCGGCTTACTCGAAGCGCCGTTGGTAATAAGCGGAGAGTAATGGACTTTGCTCCAGTTCACGCCGTCGGGACTTTCGGAAAAGACGTAGTTAAACTTCGTTTCTTCCCGCAATATCGCCAGCCACTCGCCGGACGGAGTTTTTACCGCGTTGCTCTCTGTGGTCTTAAAGCGATCGGTATGCTTACCGATAAAGCCTATTATTTCGAGATACGAAAAGTCGTCCGCCCATTTCGCGAGCGCGTTTATGCCCGTCCAGAAAGCGTTTACGATCGCCATCGGCATATCGTCCGAATAAAAAATATCGAAAATAAACGTGCAGCAGTTAAGAAAAGGCGCGCTTACGTCCCGCGCGGGAATACCGCTGCTAAGCGCCGCGTCAAGGAGCGTTTTGTTGTTGAATTCGCCGATTCCGTCTTTGGTTTTGAGGTAAAACAAGTTGATTTTATTCGAAAACTCGCCCTTTTTTACGTCAAAATCCATATAGTAGCAATGCGACGGCCTTGAGTTCGGGCTTTCGCTCGTAAAGAACACCCGAAGCGTCCCGTCGTTAAGTTTTATTATGCGCGGAACAAAGGTGCAACCCTTTTCCAGCGTCATGTTTTCGAACTTCTGCTCGCTGTAAGCTATTTTGTAAATTCTTTCGACGGAGCGCGTTTTGAGGTCGACCACGCTCATCGCGCAGTAAATAAAGTCCCAAAAAGGATTTTCGTTAGCTCTTACGTCGTTGGCTTCGTAGACGACGTACGCTTTGCCGCCCGCGATCACGAATTGCGCGTCGTGTACGCCTTTCATATTCTCTCCGCTTATTACTATCGCGTTTTTCAGCGCCCTGTCGCCTTTTTCCGTCGCGTTCATTATTTTCTCCACGTAAGGCGAAGCGGAAATACCGGTCGCCTGTCTTAAAATATTTATTGTATGATTATATCACTAAATCGTTATTTGTCAAGAGGTTTTATCAATGCGAATTTTTCCGGGGGCTTTTCGCGCCATAGTATGCGCCTGTTTTCGGAGCGCAATAGGGGTAGGGAACACGGACGGCTTCAAGCCGTCCGTTTTTCTATTCGCCGCGTTTACGGATAGGCGTGTCAAACAGAAATTGAGTTCAAAAAAAGTCGTTTGCGTTGACAGCGCAAACGGGTAAATGATATAATCGTACGGGAAGGGTTTGTCGGCGATGGAGGAGCGGATTTTTGAGAGCGGTCGCCGCACTCGTTCCTAATCGGTTCTTTTCTTAAAGCGAGGTAGTTTTATGAGCGGGAAATCATCTGTCGAGATATACAACGGACGTCCTATGCTGTTTGTGGACGGTAAACCCTGCGCTCAATGCGCATACCTGACGTATATGCCGGCTAAGGCGAATTACGAAGAGTTTGCCGCGTGCGGATACACGTTGTTTTCCGTACCGTTGTTCTTTTCCTCGCAGACGATCAACGAATACGGCGACGTGCCGCCGCTCGGAAAGGGAATTTTCGATGGTAAAACGCCGGATTTTTCGGAAGTGGACGAGAGGATCGGGCAGATCGTCAAGGCGTGTCCGTCGTGCCGCGTTTTCCCGCGCGTAAACATTTCTCCGCCGAGGTGGTGGGAGGACGATAATCCCGACGAGCTGTGTTACAAAACCTTATCCGGGAACAAACGCGTATGCTTTTCTTCGGACAAATGGCTCGGATATGAAAAGGAATGCCTTAAGATATTCGTTGACCACGTTGCTCGCGCGCCGTACGCCGAAAACGTTTGCGGATACCAGATCGCTTGCGGCAACACCGAAGAGTGGTTCGGGTTCGACATGGAGTCGTCCAAAGGCAAACGCTCCGAAGAGAAATACCAAGCGTATCTCAAGGCAAGCGGCAAGCGCGACGACGCCGGAACGCTGTATGTTTTTTTGTCTGAGATAATCGCGACGACTATCTGCGATCTTGCGCGCTATGTCAAAGAAATCACTTCCCGTACTATGGTGGTAGGGGCTTTTTACGGCTATACGCTGGAGGCGTGCGGCAGGAGTTCGGGTCACCACGCGCTCCGAACGGTGCTTGAGTGCGACGACGTGGACTTTTTGTGCAGTCCGATATCGTATATGTTCAATCGTCCGCTCGGTCAGGACAATCCTTACATGGTGCCTTTCGCTTCTATAAGAGCGCACGGCAAAGTTTACTTTTCCGAAAACGATACGCGCACACACCTTACCCGACCGCCGTTTGACACGCCTTATTTTAATAAACCCGTTTGGTTCGGTCGCGACAAAAAACACGCTATGGAAAACATAAAGCAACATTTTGCCCGCGCGTTTATCAACGGACACGCTTTCTGGTGGTTCGATATGTGGGGCGGGTGGTTTAACGACGAGGACTACTTGCGGCTTCTCTCGCGTGTCCATACGCTTATGGAGCGCAATATAGAGGAAAAATTCGTTCCGGCAGCAGAAATAGCCGTCGTTGTCGACGAAAAAAGCACTTGTTACGTAGGCAACGAGGACGCGGACAAAGTTTGTTATCATACGCGCAAAAATTTGGGGCTTATCGGCGCGCCGTTCGATATATACCTGAGCGGCGATCTTGACAAAATCGACGACAGATACAAGGCGGTCGTTGTGCTCGCGCCGGTTATGACGGACGAACTGGAAGAAGTAGTAAAGAGTAAAAATTGTTTCGTCATCACGCCCGAAAATTGCGACGTAAGTACGGAGGAGCTTCGTCTCTTTTGTTCCCGCTCGGGGGTAAAGCTGTTTACCGACGTTGACGCTGTCGTGTATGCCAACGCGGACTATCTGTTCGTACATACGACTTGCGATCTGCCGTTTTCGTCCATAAGCAAGAGCGAAGAACTCGAACTTATTTTAGGCGATATGCAAGACGGAATACTCGCAAAGCATAACGGATACCTTTTCCGTCGCAAAAAGTAACTTTTTCGGCGCGATTATTGACACGGCTCGGCTAAAGTGCTATAATAAGGAAAAATTCCACGAAAAGGGTAAATAAATGAAGAAATTACGTTCCGCCGCGGCGGTCGCGCTTATCTTAATATTTTCCGTACTTTTCGCTGTCGGCTGTACGCGCGTTTCGCTTGTCACGTACAAAGTAAAGTTTATGGTGGAAGGCGAGCAGTATTACGTTACGAAAACGGCGGGTAACGCCGTCGTCGCTATGCCCGCTAGCCCTACTAAAGAAGGCTATGACTTCGGCGGCTGGTACTTTGACGAAGACTTCGGCGCCGAGTTTACCGCCGACTCGCTCAAAAACCGCCTTCTTACCGCCGATCTTACCGTTTACGCCAAGTTTACCGAAAAGCCGCTTACCGGAACGCAACTCAAGCTCAGCGGCTTTACGAGCGCTGTCGATCACGGCATAACGGTCTTCAGCGGCGAAGCGGAAGAATCTCTGCTCAATTTCCAGTCGATAGTCCGCACGGCGAGCGGGGCGGAGTGGAGCGTGCATTACGACGTAGAAGGCACCGCGGAGATCAAGACTAAAATAACCATGCTTTCGCCGGGCGAAAACGTTTTCTTTATCACCGTTCGCAACGGCGGCTCGATGACGACTTACGAAGTCAAAGTAACGCTCAAACAAAACTGAATACAAAAAGCACTCCGTTCGGAAACAACGGAGTGCTTTTTTGTTCGCTTAAATTCTTGCGACGCCCGTGCGTCTTGCCGCTTCCTTTACGGCGTTTGCCACGGCGTCTTTTACTTTAGGATCGAAGGCGTCGGGCATGATGTGAGTAGCGGTGATTTCGTTTTCGGGTATAACGTGAGCGATAGCCTCGGCGGCGGCGAGTTTCATTTCGTCGTTTATCTGGCTTGCTCTTACGTCGAGCGCGCCGCGGAAGATGCCCGGGAACGCGAGAACGTTGTTTATCTGGTTGGGGAAGTCGCTTCTGCCCGTGCCCACTATCTTCGCGCCGGCTTTAAGCGCAAGGTCGGGCATAATTTCGGGCGTGGGGTTGGCGAGAGCGAAAATGATGGGATCCTTATTCATCGAGCGTACCATGTCTTCGGTAACGATTCCGGGAGCGGAAACGCCGATAAATACGTCCGCGCCCTTCAGTATATCCGCGAGCGAGCCTTTGCGCATATCGAGGTTGGAGATCTCCGCCATTTCGGCTTTGATGGGATTAAGCCCTTCTCTTCCCTTGTAGATAGCGCCTTTCCGATCGCACATAACGACCTTTTTGAGTCCTTTGCTCATAAGAAGTCTTACGATTGCGACTCCGGCGGCGCCCGCGCCGTTAACGACTACCGAAATGTCGTCCATATGCTTGCCTACGAGCTTAAGCGCGTTGGTCATAGCGGCGAGAGTAACGACAGCCGTGCCGTGCTGATCGTCGTGAAAAACGGGTATATCGCAGATCTCTTTTAGCCTGCGTTCGATCTCGAAACAGCGCGGAGCGGAAATATCTTCGAGGTTGATACCGCCGAAGCTTCCCGCTATCAGCGAAACCGTCTTTACTATCTCGTCGACGTCCTTGCTCCTTATGCACAGCGGGAAAGCGTCCACGTCGGCAAAGGTCTTGAACAGCGCGCATTTGCCTTCCATTACCGGCATACCCGCTTCGGGACCTATGTCGCCCAGTCCCAAAACCGCCGTGCCGTCGGTGATTACGGCGACCAGGTTGGATCTGCGGGTATAAACGTACGACAGGTCGGGATTTTCGGAAATTTTAAGGCAAGGCTCGGCGACGCCCGGGGTGTAAGCTACGGCGAGTTCCTCGTCGTTATGAAGAGGCGCGTGCGCTACGACCTCGATTTTGCCGTGCCATTTTTCGTGCTGAGTAAGAGCGTATTCTTTTTTATCCATTTTACTTGACTCCTTATTTGCATTGAGTTTCGATAACGCGCGTATTTTATTGGCATAGGTCAGTAAAACAGTGGTCATAGAGAAAATACTCGATTTTTCCCTTAATACTATTATAGCAAAGCCGAAAAAAAATGTAAACGAAACGAGGCGGCAAAAATAAAATTTCGACAATTTATCACAATAGGATTTAAGATAAAAAAAACGGCGCGAAAAGCGTAAAAGCTTTCCGCGCCGCGCTGTTATTTGTCGAAGTAGTAGGGTTTTCCGGTCTTATGCGAAACGTAAATTCCCTCAAGGATTCTCGTTACGCACGCCGCTTGCTCGGCGGTGACTTTGAGTTGGTCTTTGCCGAGGATCGTGTTGATGAAGTTAGCGCACTCGAGATCTCTCGGCTCGCCCGATCCGGTGCCTTCGAAGAACGCGACTCTGCCGGCTTTCATGTCCGGAGTCATGATATACTGTCTGCCTTCCTCAACGCCGTTGATACGAAGGCCGTTAAGCATATCCGCGCCCGCTTTCTTTCCGCAAATGGTCGTGATGGCTTCCTTGGGATCCGCGATATTGAGCGCCCACGAAGACTTGAGGTAGATGACCGCTCCGTTCTTCATTACGATAAAGCCGAACGCCGCGTCCTCGGCGGTAAACCTGTCGACGTCCCAGTCGCCCCACGCGTTGCCGGTATTGGTTTCCTTGTTGAGGGCGTGGAAAGTCCTGCCCACGCAGTAATCGGGCTCGTAGTTGTTCATCATATACAAAGTAAGGTCGAGCGCGTGCGTACCGATATCGATAAGCGGACCGCCGCCCTGCTTTTCCTCGTCGATGAATACGCCCCAGGTCGGAACGGCTCTGCGGCGGATAGCGATCGCCTCGGCGTAGTAGATCTCGCCGAAGGTGTCCTTATCCACGAGTTTCTTGAGGTAAAGGCATTCGGGACGGAATCTGTTCTGATAGCCGATAGTCAGGACTTTGCCGGACTTATCGCGCGCCTCGATCATTTTCTTGGCTTCCTTGTAGTTCATAGCCATCGGCTTTTCGCACATAACGTGTTTGCCCGCGTTGAGCGCGTCGACGGTGATATGGCAGTGCTCGCTGTTGTGCGTAAGCACCAAAACCGCGTCGATGGTGGGATCCTTGAGGATCTTCTTGTAATTGGTGGTGTGGTAGGTCTTTACGCCTTCCGCGCCGTATTCCTTCTCGGCTTTGATCGCGCGCTCCTCGATGAGGTCGCAGAAAGCCACGAGTTCGGAATGCGGGTTAGCCTTGTGGGCGGGCAAATGTTTGCCGTTGGCGATACCGCCGCAGCCGATAACGCCTATTCTTACTTTTTCGTTTTCCATTGTCATTTTTCTCCTTTTTATTTTGTCGCGCTTATTGCGCAAATTTTTTCATGTTTTCGCACGATTTTCTGAGGTATTCGCTCACGTCGCAGGGGAAGCCTTCGACTTCGAGAATAAAGGTATGAACGCCCATTTTTTTAGCAAGTTTTATCGCCTCTTCGCAGCCCGATTTGCCTTCGCCCACGATAGCGTTGGGGAATTCTCTCGGGTTCTTCTCGTCGGCGCGCACGTCCATTTCCTTGATATGCAGAGCGGACAAACCTTTTCCGTACTTTTTCATAAGGAAAGTCGGCTCGTATCCGCCCGCCTTAGCCCAGAAAATATCGAGTTCGCTCGTAAATCCGTCCACAGCCGTAATGAGGTCGTACACGTAATCCGCGCCGTCGGTGTATTCTTGCGCGTGGTTGTGATACCCGAAGGTAACGCCTCTGCCGTCGAGAATCTTCTTGACTCTCTTTATCTCTTCGATAAGTTCGGGCAAACGGTTTTTGAGATCTTCGAGCCCGCACCAGGGGATATAAACGGTCTTGATGCCGAGAAGATCGATGTATTCGAGATTTTCTTCTATCTGATCGAGCCTGATGTGCGCCGAAAGTCCGGTAAGGCCGTGCTTGTCGAGCAAATCCTTGACCTGCTGCGGAGTGTAGCCGTAAAATCCCGCGAATTCCACCGTATTATAGCCCGCTTCCTTTACGACCTTGAGCATTTCGTCGAATCCGCGTTCTTTTATTTCGTTGCGGATCGAATACAACTGAATACCGAAAATATCTTTTTCCATTACGCCCACCACATTTGACCCGCTTGCTCGCGGATGATTATATCTTTGATAAAGTTTACC
>CACZPH010000038.1 GCA_902783025.1 uncultured Eubacteriales bacterium
CTTTGGGTATGGAGAGAGTACCCGCGATCCGATGGATTTTCGTGTAAGCGAAAATCGTCCGTCAATGTTCGCGAAGCGAATATTTTTGCCGAGGGTTCCCTTATAGAGAATCGGCAATTTTTCGTTAAGATAACGGCGAAACGCAAGGAGAAAAATGGCTACGACTAAAGGATATTTCGAATATATTTCGGAGCGGCTCGCGGCTGTGGACGGAGTGAGTTTTCGCCCTATGATGGGCGAATATATCCTGTACTATCGCGGCAAAGTCGTGGGCGGCTTGTACGACGACAGACTTCTCGTCAAGGTTACCGACGCGGGCAAACGCCTTATGCCGACCGCCGAGGAGCAAACGCCCTACGACGGCGCAAAGCCTATGCTGCAGGTTTTCGACGTGGACGACGGAGACTTTTTGGCTCGCGTCATAAAAGCGACGGCGGACGAATTACCCGCTCAAAAAAGATCCAAGTAAAAGGAATAACAATGGAAGGCGGACTATTTTTTGGTTTTTACAATTATTTTGCTCGAAACGGTTGAAAGTTTTTAAATATAGAATTTATAATATAAGCAAGGATATCTTAAGGTTAAAAATATGAAACTAAGTAACGTTTGGGGTTATGGCGGCTTGTTCGGGTATTCCGCATTGGACGGGGTGAATAGATACCATAACGATTTTATAGGAACTCTGACGCGGGAGAAAATCGGCATTCGTTTTGAGCTGAAAGAGTGGATCAAAATAGTATTTCCCGTCAATGGGAGAGTAACCTTTTCAGCGATAACGGGAGATTTTATCGACGCGCAAACACATTGCGGAAAGTTTTTTATAAGTTTTTTAAATAACGACGTGTTGGTGGGGTGCAGCCCCGTTCTTCCGAAGGTTTTATTCGCCGGGAAAACTTATATAAACACTTTTTACAGAGGTTGCGACGTATATTTCAATAATGCGGACAGTTTAGTTATCCGCACCGAAAAAAACGGAGATCTGTATAACTTTGCTATCGTCCACGCCGTCAATTACGGGATTGCCGCCGAAACAGCGAAAAACGCCGTAAATACGGATCTCGGTAAATTGAAGGCTGAAAGATACGCATATTATGAGGCGATGCCGAAATGCAAGGACAAAAGATACGAAAGGCTTTACTATAAAGCGTTGTCCGTAAATAAAGTAAACGTCCGTTCGGCGGAAGGGAAAATTCCGTGTATGTGGACTACGCCCGACAGAGTTCCGCACAAAAATATGTGGCTGTGGGACAGCGTTTTCCACGCCTTGGCGATATTGACGTATAACCCCGAACTTGCGAAAAACGCAATAAGAGCCGTGCTTTCACAGGCGAGAGCGGACGGGTTTATTCCTTGTACGATGTCGCCCGACGGCGGCGACGGCGTTACCCAGCCGCAGGTTTTGAGTTGGGGCGTATGGGAAATATATAAAAAGACGGGAGATAAAGGATTTCTCAAAGAATGCGTGAACGCACTCGAAGGGTATCTCGATTACGATATAAAAAACAGAGATAAAAACGGCAACGGACTTTTAGAGTGGCTTGGCGATCCGGACGATTTAAAGTGCAGGTGCGGAGAGTCGGGGCAAGACAATTCTCCGAGGTTCGATTTCGACGAAGATATTGACGCAATAGACTTTTCCGTTTTTTGTGCGCACGACGCTTATTGTCTGAGCGAAATTTTCGGCGCGTTGGGCGACGTGGAAAAGTCGGGAAAATGGCACGCAATTTACGAAGATATAAAAGGGAAAATAAACCAACTGTTGTGGTGCGCCGATGACGGCGTGTATTATGACAGACTTTTTGACGGTAAGTTTTCAAAAGTGTTGACGCCTACGAGTTTTCTGCCGTTATTTGCCGCAATTCCGAATAGGGATCAAGCGGCTGAAATGGTAAAGATATTGACGGACGAAAATCTTTTATGGACAGAAAACCCCGTTGCGACGATCTCTAAAAAACATCCTGCGTTTTCCACCGATATGTGGCGTGGCGGAGTGTGGCTCAACCTCAATTATTTTATCATAAAGGGGCTTAAAAATTACGGCTATGACGACCTTGCGGACGAGCTTTTGAACAAGACGCTCGAAATGGTAAATAAATGGTATAAAAAGACGGGAACGATCTTCGAATTTTACGATGCCGAAGATAAGGTTGCGCCCTATCATTGCGACAGAAAAGGCAAACAACCCAAGACTCCCGATTGGAGAAAGCACGTTCACTCGATAGCAGATTACAACTGGTCGGCTTGTTTTACGATCATGTTTATACAGAAAGAGCTGTATTGACGTGATGAGACAAAATAACGGGAAAAAAGGAATGAAAATAGAAAACGTAATTACTCAAATCGATTCGCAAGTTACCAAGGAACTTATGGCTCCGGCAAAGCGCCTGTATTTTATTTTCGGACTTATCGGACTTGTTTCGACCGCGGCGATCGTCGTGGCGATCAACGTCTTAAGCGGCGTGGCGGCGGTATCTATGCTGCTCTTTGTGACCGGCGCGATGCTTATCGGCGGCGGTGGCGGATGGGTAGTCCTTATCGTCGCGGAGCGCAGGCAGAACAAGCGCCTCGTGCCCGCTTACACCGTGACCGAAATAAACGACGACGAGATAACGGTCACGACTTTTCGCGGCGGCACGGACATGGGCAAAACGCGTTTTGGAGTCAAAGAGTTCGTTTTGTATCGCGAAACGGAGCATTATATCGCCGTGTATACTCAAAAAAACGTCGGCGTAGTAATGCAAAAAGACGATAAAGGCGAAGTCGCCGCCTTCGTAAAAAGCCTGAAAATAAAAAGAAAACTCATTTAGTAAGCAAAACACAGACAAAAAACAAAAATCCGGAGCGAAACCGCCTCGGATTTTATTTATTAATTTTTTCGAAAATTAGTTGACTTGCGGTCAACGAAATGATATAATAAAGCCATGAAGTACGACAACACGACAAGAGCGCTCAGGAGTGCGGACAACAAACGCAAGATACTCGACGCGGCTTTCGCCATTATGGAGGAGCGCGGGTTCGACGGCGTATCGGTAGGCGATATTACTGCGGCGGCGGGCGTGTCGAAGGGGGCTTTTTACATTCACTTTGAGTCCAAAGAGGACTTGGTGGACGAGATGATCAACCTCCGTTTCGATCCCATCAAGAGCCGGTTTTCGTCGGGCGGAGCGGTCGAACGCGTGGCGGGATTTTTGCGCGAATCGGTCGCCGAGATAGAGTCTGCGGGACTCAAAGTGGCGCAGAAGTGGTTTTCGGACTCGGTACGCTCGACCGCTTACGGGCGCAAAAAGCTGAAGTACGACGAAGACTGCGTACGCGAGATACTTTGCGATTTTTACGATTCCGCCGCGGCCGAGGCAAAAGCGGGATCGATAGCCGCGTTTTACTACGGAATACTCGTGCTGTGGTGTTTTACCGACGGCGAGAAGAGCGCGAAAGACGGAATCGAAGAGTTCAACGCGGAACTCTTGCCGAAAATTTTAGCGTAAGGAGAACGATATGAAAGCGATAGTAATTTATTTTTCGAGAGCGGACGAAAACTATTTCGGCGGCGCAATGCGGTATATCGACAAGGGCAATACGGAAGTGGCGGCGGAGTATATCGCCGAGATCACGGGCGCAAAACTGTTTAAGGTCGAGCGCGCCGTACCGTATTCGCGCGACTATATGACCTGCATCAAAGAGGTGCAGAAAGAACAGCGCGAAAACGCCCGTCCGGCCATAAAAAACACGCTCGGCTCGATAGCGGACTACGACGTGGTTTTCGTAGGCTCGCCGATATACTGGGGAACAATGCCGCAGCCTTTGTTTACTCAGCTCGAACAACTCGACTTTGCCGGCAAAACGGTAATGCCGTTTACCACTCACGAAGGGAGCGGTCTGGGCAGCGTGGTGAGTGATCTTAAGGATATTTGCGCGGGCGCGAAGGTAAAAAGCGGGCTTGCCATCAGCGGATCGGCGGTACGCGGTAGCAAGGCGCAGATAGAAAAGTGGATAAACAATAACTTATAAGGAGTGAAACATGAAAGAATTTAAGCTGAACAACGGAGTAATGATACCCGCGCTCGGAATAGGCACGTTTTTGCTTTCGCCCGCGGAGGCGGAAGCGAGCGTAACGAGCGCTCTTGAGGACGGATACAGACTTATCGACACCGCCAACGCGTACGTCAACGAGCGCGCGGTGGGCAGAGCGATCGCCAAGTCGAACCTGAAGCGCGGGGAGATCTTCGTATCGACCAAGCTTTGGCCGAGCGAACACGAAAACCCCGACGCCGTAGACGAAACGTTAGAAAGACTGGGACTTGAGTATATCGATCTGCTTTTTCTTCATCAGCCCGCCGGCGCGTGGCGAAAAGGCTACGAGCAGCTTGTTTCCGCGTACAAAGCCGGCAAGATCCGCGCCGTCGGCGTATCCAACTTCGAGGGCGAATATATCGACGCGCTTCTCAAGGGATTCGACGTCGTGCCGCAGGTGATACAGGTCGAGTGCCACCCTTATTTTCCGCAGACCGAACTGCGTAAGGTTTGCGATCCGCTCGATATCCGCATAATGTCCTGGTATCCGCTCGGCGGCAAAGGCAACACCGCGAAACTTCTCGGCGAGCCCGTAATTACCGCGCTTGCGGACAAGTACGGCAAAACGCCCGCACAGATAGCGCTCAGGTGGCACGTGGAAATGGGCTTTATCGTAATTCCCGGCTCCAAGAATCCGCGGCATATTCGCGACAACGCGGACATTTTCGACTTCGATCTTACCGGCGAGGATATGGCGAAACTGTCTTCGCTCGACAAGGGCAGGCGCAATTATATCCGCACGCAGGCGGCGCTCGATTCTTTCGCCGCGTGGAAACCGCAGTTTGAGAGGGAATAATATGAAAGACGAACTTTCTCACGTGCCGTTCGGACTCGGCGAAGTAAATCCGTACAACAAATATTTTACCGGAGTAAGCTATCTTAATCCGCTGAGCAAGGGCGCGTTGGGCGTATTCAACGTGACTTTCGAGCCCGGATGCAGAAACTTCTGGCACACGCATCTCGCGTCGAAAGGCGGCGGTCAGATGCTGCTCGCGACTTACGGCAGAGGCTACTATCAGGAGGAAGGCAAAGCGCCCGTCGAGCTTCTGCCCGGCGATTCCGTTTTTATCGAGCCGGGAGTCAAGCATTGGCACGGCGCGGCTAAGGATTCCGTTTTTTCGCACGTGGCTATCGAAGTACCGGGCGAAAACGCGTCGACAAAGTGGGGCGAAGAGGTAACTGAAGAAGAGTACGCAAAGGTCAATAAATTCCATAAGCAGGGCAAAGTCGTTCAGACCGCGGGCAGAGACAAGCTTACCGGGCTTGCCGACGAGTTCGCCCGACTCAACGACGACGTGCTTTTCGGCGAAGTGTGGTCGCGCTCGTCGTACCTGCCTATCAAGAAACGCTGCGTGCTTACCGTGGTGGCTCTGGTAAGTCAGGGCGTTACCGACTCGTCGCTCGAGTACCATATCCGCAACGCGAAAAAGCAAGGCGTAGGCAAAAACGAACTTACCGAGTCGCTCACGCATATCGCCATGTACGTAGGCTGGCCCAAGGTATGGGCGGCGCTCAATTACGCGAAGAATATTTACGAAAACTGACTGTTTTGAAAACGACGGAGCAAAACCCCGTCGTTTTTTATTTTTTTATCAAATCGTTTGCATTTGCTATTTAACTTGTTATATAATAATATCGTTAAGATATCGCATACGTCGAATTTTGTCCTTACGGCGGCAAAAAACGTCGCTCGACGGATTCGGCGGCGCGGTATCATTATATCATTATTATTTACGCGCATACGTGAAAAAACAGGAGGGAAATCAATGAAGAAGAGAAAATTCGGCAAATTCTTGGTCGGAGCGCTCGTCGCGGCCGCGGTCGCCGTTCCGGCGGCGGCTTGTACGCCAACGTCGAGCGGAAACAAAGACGACGGACAAAAGCCCGTTACCATTTCGGTAGACTCGACCGAGTTTACGCTTGAGGAGGGCGGCTCCCGTCAGATCCTCGCGTCCGTTTCGGCGGATACCGAAGGGGCTATCGCGTGGACTTCGTCCGCGCCCTCGGTCGCTACGGTCGAAAGCGGTCTTATTACCGCGCTGTCGGCAGGTGAGGCGGAAATACTCGTTTCGGCTGTGGTAAACGGCGAAACGATATCCAAGACGATAGTCGTTACGGTTACCGCTATCCCCACCTTTACCGCCAAGGTAAACGGCGTGGATTACAGCGTAAAACGCGGCGGACTGATTCCCGCCGAGGCGTTTACGGCGACCAAGGAATCCGACGTAAGATACGATTATACGCTTGCCGGCTGGCAGGTAAAAGATACCGGCGTAAGATGGGATCCCGCCACGAGCAAAGTTCGCTCCGCCGTGGAGATCGAGCCGATATTCAACGGCGTTACGAGGTTTTATAAGGTAACTATGGGCGACGAAGAGCGCAGCGCGGCGTACGGTTCGCTTCTTGCCGAGCCTCTTACGCCCACCAAGGCGCGCACCGCGGAACACACGTATAAGTTCGCGGGCTGGTACGTAGCCGGCACGGACGTAAAATGGAACTTTGAGACCGACGCGGTACAGGGCGAAACCGCTTTGGAAGCGCGCTTTACCGAGCGTGCCCGCGAGTATTCGGTTTCGTTCTTAACGGATGAAGGAACGCTTCTCGATAGAATGAGCGTAGAGTACGGCAAAGCCGCCGTCGCTCCCGCAATTCCTTCGCGCAAGGGCTATACCGCTTCGTGGGACAAGGAATTCGACAATATCACGGAAGACACCGTCGTTACCGCCAAGTACGATAAGATATATTACGCCGCGTCGGTCGGACTTAAAGGCAAATCGATCGTTTTCAGGCGCAATTCTTACGAGTCGGTTCCGTTTACGGCGGAAGAACTCGCGAGCGCTACCGTAAAGCTCGGCAAGGACGGAGAGGAATACGAAACGACGTTAGATAACGGTTTGTTCGTGGCGAGCGGACTTGTCGAGGGCGACTACGCGGTAGAGGCGACCTTCGGCGGCAAAACGTACGAAGGAGAAGTTTCGCTTAATTACGCGGACGGCGAAACGGTAGTGGAGATCAACCGTTCCGATCTCGGCGGAACCTATCACGGCCGCGAAAGCTTCCCACACAACAGTAAGACTTACGTTTCGGGCGGCGAGGCGTGGATCAGCTACTACGATTACACTTACCAGACCGAAACCGAAGGATCCCGGTATTATATCGAGACCGACGCCGAGTTCGTTTATGACGACGGCGTAACGTCCGGACAGAGCAATATCGCCGGAATTATGGCGGCTTGCTGGGACGGAGATCTGAGCGGAGCGGGCAGAGAAAAGTTAATTATCGGCGTAAACGGTTCCGGCACGCTCGGCTATACTACCAAGGGATCCTGGAGCACGGGCAACTTTACCGCGATCAAGGACGTAAACGATCTTCTCGCAGGCGAGAGCAAGTTCAAAATAGCCGTATACCGCAACGATTCGGAATACTCGATCTTCATCAACGACAAATTCGTTTCGACAATAGCGGTCGGGATGTTCGGCGAGAGCGGCTTCGGCCTCGGCTCGCAGGGCAACAACCTCGGTATCGGCGTAAACAAATTCAGTAATTTCGTATATTCCTTTAACGAAGACCTGCTCGACGCGCTCGAAGAAAACGTCAAGAGCGGTTACGTATGGGTAGACCTCGAGACTGCGACGGACGTATACACGACGAGCGACGGCGAAAAGATCTATATGCAGGACATCGATCCGCTGTGGAACATAACGCGCTCGATCAAGGTCGATATTCTCAACCAGTCCGGCGACGTTGTCAAGACTCTCGACACCGCGAGCCGCCACAACAGAATCCGCCTTCTCAAGGGCTATTACACCGTGCGCGCTACCTTTACCGGCTGCACCGGCACGACCAAGACCGTCGATACCTCGATAAACGTACGGAACGACGGCGACAAACTCAAGTATAATCTCGTAGTTACCGACGTGGCGGGCGCGTTTACTCTTCCCGGCGGCACGACCATCAATTCCTTCGGCTCAAACTACGTGCTTTCGGCTCCCGATTCGCTGTCTTTGACCAGAGAATCCTACGCGTTTATCGATCAGACGGCAAGCAATATCGCGTATATCGAAGGAACGTTCAATCGCGGCGCGGACGGCTGGGTTGGATTTATCATGAATATTTCCGACAAGCAGCCCAGGGACGGCGGACATAAGGTCGTATTCGCGGTATACAACGGCGGACAGTTCTATTATCAGGCGTCCACCGTTCACTCGTGGAACGCGGGCACGGGCGACGGCTCGATAGGCATAAGCGACTCGACCTACAAAATGGGCGTTGCGCGTATCAACGATTCGTATTACGTATACCTCAACGGCACGCTTTTCCGCAAGTATACCATAACTTCGCTTGACTCCGCAAACGCGGCTATGCCCGCCGACAACGTAAGCGGCTTCGGTATCTTCCGCGGCTCCAACTACGGCGGCACCGCCAACTTCGTAAGCGACATCAAGTACACCACCGACGAGAATATCGTGGCGGATATCGTGGGCGCCAACAAAGTTCATTACACTTCCGACGACGCCAAGTTCTATCTCGGCGAAAACGCTATCGAAGAGGGCGGAAATATCTTCAGCGGCGGCGAAACGCTCGTCAAGGTAAACGTTCCCGAAAGCAAACAGATAGCTTCGCTTACCGTCAAGGTCGGCGATACGGTCCAGAACGTATCGTACAAGAGCGAAAACACCTTCGCGTTCTATCCCGTAGGCAGAGGCGACGCAACTGTCGAAGTCGAGTTCGAAGATTCGCAAGCCGCGACTCTTTCGCTCAGCTACGGTTCGGCGCAGGTAGAGGGCGCGGACGGCGAAAAGCTCGATCTTTACGATCTCGGCACGGTAGATCCGTCGCAGGTTCAGGTAACCGTTCGCAACGTATATACCGGCAAGGTAGACACCTTTGCGATGGGCTCCGCTACACGCACGGTAGAAGATCTCACCAACGGCACTTACGAAATATCCTTCAAGTACGCCGACAACGTTACTACCCGCACGGTCGTTTTGCAGGAAGGCGCCAACGAATTTAAGGGCGAACTTTCGCTCGCGTACCTCGGCGGCAGTATTTCCATCATCAAGCGCGCGGACGGCTCGTCGTACGTCGTTAAGTCGTATAAGGTAAACGATACCGAAACGGCGGGCGGCGCATGGACGCTCGTAGACGGCCAACGCAACAAGATCAAGATTACCGGCTATACTTTCGCGCTCCAGCGCGACGCGGTTTCGGCAAAGGCTTACGTTGAGGGCGTGTTCGATCTCGACGCACAGAAAGCGCCGTCCGTTTCCGTCAACGAAAACTTCTTCGGTCTTCTCATAGCGCACGGCGCGGACGAACTCGCCGACACGCAGGAATATTCCTACAAGCTCGGCGCGGCGGTTCGCGGCGACGCGGTAGTCGTTACCGATCTGACCAACGGTTGGGGAGCGGCAAACACCGCTATCGTTGCCAACATCAAGGATCTCGGCATAGTTACCGACCGCAGCAGAGTAAAACTCGGCGTAGCGCGCGACGGCAATAAGTTCTGGTTCTACGTCAACGGCGTATACGTAGGCTCGTTCGTTACCGACAACGAAAACTTCACCGATACGTATCCCAGCGGCGTGGGCATCGCGGGCGCGGGCAACGTTGTTTGCACGATCGACGAGTTCAATTACTCGACGTCTTCCGCTCTCGTTGACGCGCTCAAGAGAGAAGAGGATTTGGGCGAGATAGACATTTACGTCATTGCCGGACAGTCCAACGCTTCGGGTTATACGTCGTTCAATCCCGACGTTCTCGCGGACATCAATCCCAACTATATCTTCGGATACAACAACATTTACTACGTAGGCAACGCCCGTCGCACCAACGGCGGCGCGGCGGTCCAGAACCGTGTCAACCTCGGTCTCGTTCGCGCGGGCTTGGGCAGCGGCGTAAAGAACATGGCGGCGGAAGTCGGCATGGCGGAGAAGCTTTCGTCTTACTACAACAAGGAAAGCGGCAGAGCGATGGGCTTTATCAGGTACGCGGCGGGAGGCACGTGTCTTCTCAACGGCCTCGGCGGCGAAAACGCTTCCGAAGGCAACTGGGTACCGCCCTCGTATCAGGAAATGATCGGCGGAGGCTCCGAGCTTACCGGCGGACTTTACCGCAATCTCATGAAAGAACTCGCCGCGGATCTCAAGCTTTACAAGGCTATGGGCTATACCCCCGTCATCAGAGGTATGTGGTGGATGCAGGGCGAAAACGACCGCGGCAATCCCACCGAGTACGTCAAGGCGTTTAAGTGCTTCGCTTCCGATATCCGTAAAGACTTCACGGCGCTTTCGGGCAAAGATTGCTCCGAGATGCCCATCATCGTAGGCGAGATCTCCCGCACGACCGGCAGCGCTAACCCCGACACCGTAACGATGAACAAGAAGTTTATCGCTATGCAGCAGTCGCTTCCCGACGAAGTGGACAACGTTTACGTCTGCCATATGGGCGACTTCGACGTCAACAACTGGGTAAACGGCGCTAACGTCGCGGTAGGCACCGACAGCTGGCATTACAGCTGGCAGGATCATCTTACCATAGGTAATATGGTCGGCGATATCATTCTCAAAGATATCCTCAAGCAATAAAAAACACCAAACGAAAACTCCGTTGCCGAGCGCAGCGGAGTTTTTTGTAATGATCTAAAAATATATTGTTCGCAGCCAAAGTCGGTTCAGGTTTTAAGTCCTCGAATGACCGTGAGCAAAAATCCAATAGAAAACGTATTTCGAAAAAGGGCGTGTGTTTGATTTGGTTGCGGGAGCGCGAGTGTGAAGAAAAAGGTACGGTGATACCTTTTTTAGCGAGGCGGTGCGTGGCGCACAGCCTGACTGTTGACGGCAAGAAAAACAAATGCCCGACGAGATCAAAGTTAAATCAAGCATTAAGCCGAAGGGCCACGAGCAAAATCCGCAAAGAAAAACGCACCCGATAGAGATTTTTTGACGGCGTGGTTGCGGGAGCGCGAGCGTAAAGAAAAAGGTACGGTGATACCTTTTTAGCGAGGCGCCTTCGGCAGTGATTGCCGAAGGGCCACGAGTTAAAATCCAATAGTAAAAGGGCACCAGATAGAGATTTTTTGACGGCGTGGTTGCGGGAGCGCGAGCGTAAAGAAAAAGGTACGGTGATACCTTTTTTAGCGAGGCGCCTTCGGCAGTGATTGCCGAAGGGCCACGAGCAAAAATCCAATAGAAAACGTATTTCGAAAAAGGGCGTGTGTTTGATTTGGTTGCGGGAGCGCGAGCGTGAAGAAAAAGGTACGGTGATACCTTTTTTAGCGAGGCGCCTTCGGCAGTGATTGCCGAAGGGCCACGAGCAAAACCCGCAAAGAAAAACGCATCTCAAGAAGAGATGCGTTTCTTTGTGGTTGCGGGAGTGGGATTCGAACCTCACGACCTCCGGGTTATGAGCCCGACGAGCTACCAGCTGCTCTATCCCGCGACATAGCCGACCTTTCGTCAGCGCGATAATAATACCACATAAGGGAGCGTTTGTCAAGGCTTTTGCCGCCAAAAAGCGAGCGGCGGCGAAAAAATGTTGCAAGTTTTGGCGAATTTGTGATTTTTGAGTAATGTTTTGTCACGCTCTTATGCGCAGGCGCGTAATATAATTTAGAAAAGTTCGCACGTATAGCGCTTTTCGAAAATCTATACAAAGGAGCATGGTAGATGGTGTATTTCAAGAGGTTTTTCAATAACTGCGGGTGCGGTTGCGACGATCAGCCCGAATGCCCTCAGCCGGTCCCGTGTTGTTGTCAAGGTCCGGTCGGTCCGCAAGGCCCTCAAGGCGATCCCGGTCCCGCGGGTCCTCAAGGCCCGGCAGGTCCGATAGGCCCCCAAGGGCCCATTGGCGCGACGGGTGCAACGGGAGCGACGGGTGCGGCCGGTCCCATTGGTCCTCAGGGTCCCACGGGTGCGACCGGTCCCATTGGTCCCCAAGGTCCGCAGGGCGAGCGCGGCGAACAAGGTCCGCAAGGTCCCGCGGGTCCCACGGGCGCGACGGGAGCGACAGGCCCCATAGGACCTCAAGGCGCGCAGGGCGAGCAAGGCGAAAGCGGAGTAAACGACAGCGTGTACGCGACCGTCGGCGCGACTACGCTTGCGGAGGGCGCGGCTGTTCCGTTGACTCTCAGCGTAAGCGCGAGCGAGGACATAACCTTCGGCGGCGAAGCGTTTACGGTCCCCGCGGGAACGTATATCGTAGCGTATTCGGTATCGGCAAACAGTAACGAAGCTGCGGTTGCGGTCACGATGAACGGCGCGGCGATAGACGGCGAAACGATTTTCGTTCCCGTGTCCGGCGGCACGGCGAGCAAAGTCGCGCTTATCAGCACTGAGGAGGAGTCGACGATAGGGCTTTGCAATACTTTAGGCACGACCGCGGACGTTACCTGCGCGTCGCTGATGATAACTAAAGTAAGCTAAAGTCGCTTGGCAAAAAGGGCGAACGCATCCGAAAAGACGATACGTTCGCCTTTTTTCGCGCCCGCAGGAAAAAAATACGGGCAAATCGAAAAAATTTTTCGTTTTTCGCTTGACTTAAAGTTAACTTTAACTTTTATAATATAATCAAACAGGTTTTCCGTTCGGCAAAAGGGAAAAACCGCAAAAAGGAGAGAGGATTATGTTTGAAGAAGAGAAGCTGACTTTGACAAAAGAGTGGGACAAAGTTTTTCCCAAGAGCGAGGCGGTTGAGCATAGTAAGGCGACGTTTCACAACCGTTTCGGTATTACGCTGGCGACCGACGTATACAAGCCCAAAAGCACGAGCGGAAAACTCCCCGCGATTGCCGTTTGCGGACCTTTCGGCGCGGTAAAAGAGCAGTCGTCGGGCTTGTACGCGCAGGAGCTTGCCAAACGCGGATTTTTGGCGATAGCGTTCGATCCGTCTTTTACGGGCGAGAGCGGAGGCAAGGTGCGCAACGTGGCTTCGCCGGACATAAACACCGAGGATTTTTGCGCCGCTGTCGACTATCTTATTTGCCGCGACGACGTGGACGAAAACCGCGTCGGCATACTCGGAATTTGCGGTTGGGGCGGCATGGCGATCAACGCGGCGGCGATCGATACGCGGATCAAGGCGACGGTGGCGTCGACGATGTACGACATGACGAGGGTAAACGCAAAAGGCTACTTCGATTCGGTGGACGAAAACGGCAGATTCGAGCTCAAGAAAACCCTCAACGCGCAACGAAAAACCGACTACGTATGCGGTAATTACGCTCGCGCGGGCGGCGTAGTGGATCCGCTTCCGGACGACGCGCCGTGGTTTGTCAAGGACTATTACGCGTACTACAAAACCCCTCGCGGCTACCATTCCCGTTCGCTCAATTCCAACGCGGGCTGGAACGTTACGTCGAGCCTGTCGTTTATCAATATGCCGATTCTCGCGTATGCGGGCGAGATCCGCAGCGCGGTAATGGTTCTGCACGGCGAAAAGGCTCACTCGCGCTATTTCGGCGAAGACGCTTTCAAGCTTCTCAGAGGCGACAACAAGGAACTCGTTATCGTGCCCGGCGCAACGCACGTCGACCTGTACGACAATCTCGACAAAATACCTTTTGACAAAATTGTGGAGTTTTATGAAAAGAATTTCCGCTAAAATTTTAGTGTTTTTGCTCGTGCTTTTCGTCGCGTTTTGCTTTGGTTGCGCCGCGCAAAACTCGTCCGCAAAGCCGTCCGACGACGGAGAAACAAACGAAGAAAAAACCTACGAAGGAGACGAAATAATGAATACGTTTTACGTAAAATTCAACGGACACTCGCTCGAAGCGGACTTCAGCGACAACGCTTCCGCCAAAGCTTTTTACGATCTTTTACTTCAGGGCGACGTGACGGTAGAGGCGCATGACTACGGGAATTTCGAGAAAGTGGGCGACCTTCCACGCTCGCTGGTCAGAAGCGACGAGCGCATCACTACGAGCGCCGGCGACGTCATACTGTACTTAGGTAGCGAGATAACCGTGTACTACGACGTCAACACCTGGACTTTTACGCGCCTCGGTAAGATCAAAAACGTCACTTCCGCCTCGCTCAAGTCCATGCTCGGCCCCGACAACGTAACGCTCACCTTCTCGCTCGAAGAATAAAAACAACAACTTTTCCCCGCCCTTACTTAAGAGCGGGGATATATTTTTCCCGTATAGGCGCAAATCGGTTGATTTTTTCGGAAGATTACTTTATAATATTACTATCAATATTTCGGAGGTATATAATGAAATCCGTAAAAATCTCGCTTTCGATGGCGGAAAACGTTAAGAAATTCGTAAGCATCGTCAACTCTTATCCCTACGATCTCGATCTTCGCAGCGGAAGATATCTTATCGACGCAAAGTCGCTTCTCGGCATTTTCAGTCTTGATCTTTCGAAGCCGGTAGTGCTCGAAGTTCATGAAGACAACTGCGACGATCTTCTCAAGGATCTCGAGAGCTTTATCGTAAAGTAACGCTTTGCCCGATTTTTATCGGGCTTTGTTTTTGTGGAAAAGAACGACGAGATCCAACTCAATATCGACTCGCTCGGCGCTTTCGGCGAAGGCGTGGGGCGGGTAGAGGGCAAAACGGTATTCGTAAAAGGCGCTTTGCCTTCCGAGCGCGTGACGGCGAAAGTTATTTTCAACAAGCCGTCTTTTTGCCATGCAAAGCTTCTTGCGCGCGAAAACTCGTCGCCCGACCGCGTTGAGCCGCGTTGTCCGCTGTTTCTCAAGTGCGGCGGGTGCAACGTTCAGCATTTGCGCTATGGCAAACAGCTCGAGTTTAAGCGAAAACTCGTTTTTGACGCCCTGCAGCGCATAGGCAAGCTTGACGCACACGTAAACGAGTGCGTGGCGAGCGAAAAAATCTGGGGCTACCGCAACAAAATGAGCCTGCCCGTCCGCCGCGAAAAGGGCGTAACGAAGATAGGGCTTTTTGCCGAAAACTCGCACCGCGTGGTCGAGGTCAAGGACTGTTTGCTTCAGCCCAAGTGGAACGCGAAGATAATTTCTTTGCTATCCGATTACATTGACTCGTCGCGGTACCGCGCGTACGACGAAGAGAGCGGCAAAGGAGAGATCCGCCATATCGTGGTGCGCGAAACGTCGGGCTGTCTGTTCGTCACGCTGGTCACGACCAAGGCGATAGAGATCAAGGGATTTTTGGCGCGGCTTAACGCGGAATTCAAGTCCTTTGCCCTGTACCAAAACGTCAACGACAAGAAAAACAACGTGATTTTGGGCGATATCTGGCGCTACGAAGGCGGCAAAAACGTTCCCGAAGACGTCGAAGGCTACAAGTTTTCGATCCATCCGGGCGGGTTTTTTCAGGTCAACGACGGCGTGCGCAAGGCGCTCTACCAAGCCGTGGAAGACGCGGTAAAGGAAAGCGGCGCGGACGTAGTGGTGGACGCGTATTCGGGCGCGGGACTGCTTACGGCGCGCCTTAAAGAAAGCGCAAAACGCGCTTACGGCATAGAGATAAACCGCAACGCGCACGAAAGCGCGCTCAGGCTTGTCAAGGACAACGGTCTTACCGACGTTTTTCCGATTCTCGGCGACGTAAAAGACGAGATAGGCGCTGTTTTTGACAAGGAAGAAGGGAACTCCGTATTCGTGGTTCTCGATCCGCCCAGAGCAGGTTGCGACGAAGCGGTTTTGCGCGCCATACTCGCGGCAAAACCCACGCGCATAGCGTACGTTTCGTGCAACCCAGCCACCCTTGCCCGGGATTTAGGCGCGCTCGCCGGCGAATACGAAATCCTTTCCGTCACGCCTTTCGATATGTTTCCCCACACGAGTCAGGTGGAGACGCTGTGCTTGCTGACCACCAATAGGGTTAAAATGAGGTAAAATATGGCATTTTTGTGTTTTTGGAGCAACTTGCTTTAAAATGAACTGAATCTACATTCAATCTTTGTAATCAAATATTTAAGTATGATTTCAGAAATAAGGAGATAAAGAACAATGGCAAGTAAGATGAAGTTTTCTAAAGACCCAAAAGTCCAATTAATTTCAATTGAAGAATTTTTAGAAGAAAATAATTATCTTTGTGGCATATCAAAAAAAGACTTGTGGAAGAACAATAAAGCACCAGAAGCTGGTCAAACCTACTACAAATTTACATCTAACCTTATGATTTGCATTATCTATAGCTATACATGGTCTAATTTTGGAATGGATGTTAAAGAAAAACTTAAACAAATTAGAGTTGCCTTTAGGGATGGTAAAACTGAATACGATTTATTTGATAAGAAATTAAACGAAATAAAAGAAGAACGTGCTAAACATAAAAGGAGCAAAAAGTTGGATGAACAAATGGTTGCACTTGAAAAGGCCAGAAAAATACTTCCCAAAAGAGTGTTAAAGAATTATCCAGCCCCAAAACCATTTGAGTCTTATTTAACTGATACTGGATATAAGACTTCCAAAACAAATCTAAAAAATAAGTATTTGGTATTTGATGTTGAGACTAATGGCACAAGAAAATCAAATGATGACTTACTTTCTTTGTCAATTTATGATCCGACGACAGGTATTTGTTATAATCGCTACTTCCCACTAGATTTACAACCATTAGTTTTAACCGGATTTATACACGGCATAACTGATGAAATGCTTGAAAATGAATATGAATTGTCACAAGAGGAAATGGATTGGTTAATCAACTATTTCCATTTGAAAGATAGAATTCTTTTATCTTTTAGCGGAGGACAAGGAACGTTTGACTCATCCTTTGTTCAAAATTATTGTAAAAGACATAATATAGTTGGTTTTGAAAACCTTCAATTTGAAAACATAAAAAGCAAAATTCCATCTGCTCCATATGGAACTGAAGGTCAATTAACTAAGGATAATCTTTGTAGAATGTTTGGAATTGAAGGTGTAAATGAAATCCACTCAAGTTATAACGATTGTATTCTAGAATGGAAGTTGTTTGAAAAAATAGAATCAGAATGTGTATTCTTTATTGGAGAGCATTTGTTTAGATACACACCAGAATACATAATTCCTTATTCGTATTTATTCCAACATCCAGATTTGGTTAAATATGCTGGTATTAAAATTCCTTACATAGAAGGAAAGGTAACTGAATTATATAAGTTAGGTTTTCCAAAGAAACTACTTAAAGAAATTAAAAAGTTTCCAACCAACATTACTGGTATAACTATCGAACATGGTATAAATAGATACTTAAAGGCTGAAGAACAAGATAATTTTATGTTCTTGGCTGAAAATAAATCTCACTTAAAATATGTTGGTTCATTAGATAGCAAGATTAAAGAGATTCCTATAATCACTGAAGATGATGGAACTGTTAAAGCAATTAAGGAAGAAGATAAAGAATATATTAATCAAGTTAACTCAGTTACTAAGATAGTTGTTGAATATATAAAACCTATAGCAGATTATCTTCGTGAGAATATTTTAAAAGAAGATAAGATTATGACACAAGAATTATCTATTACTGATGATAGAAAAGTATTAGCACTTTGTGATTTATCTGACAGTAAAAATATTGTTGAAATAAAAACTTATGATGTTCTAGATGATAATAATAATTTAGATAAAAAAGTTGCTAGACAATTATACTTCCAAGCAAAAGGAAGAAATACATATGTTCTTTCAATTAAGTTTGACACACATTATAATAAAAGAACATTTGAACCTATAGTTGATGACCTTTGTATCTATTTGTATAAAGTTGAACTATCAGAATATGATCCAACAACCATTGTTAAGGAAAAAAATTTAACTGATACTGAAATCGAAGGTTTAAAGAATATTATAGAGAATCCAAATATATCTAAAACTGAATTGGTATCAAAATTTGGGTGGACACCTATATATGTTTTAGAATTATTTGGATATATTAAAAAAGAGAATCCATCTGCAAGGAAATCTCCTTGGATTGTACTAAGAAATATTGATGATATTAAAACAAGATATACTATTGATGGACATAATATAAAAGTCATCAAATAATCAAAGATTTGTCTCTCTCAATTTGGAAGGCTTTTCTGCTTTATGTGGGTTTAATATATTGACCAAATGTTATAAACAATTATAATTATTGCGTGATTTAAACTCCCCTTTTGAAAAAGATAATAACAATTTGGAGATACATGGGAATAAAAGCATTTTGAGGAAAAACAAGTGATTAAAGAATATATTTTACAAAACTGGGCGCTGATACTTCTTTTGACCGCGTTCGTAATATTACTTAAGACCACGGTATTCTTGGAAAAGAAGGTAATTAGGCGCATGATATTTTTGATAGCCGTGATCTTTGTGCTGTCCGTAAGCGTGTTTTTTGAATTCTATCTGGCTAAGATCGGGCAAATGCGTGAGTTGCGTATGGTACTGATGTCGTTGCGGTACAGCGCGACGCCGTTTATTATTGCGATGATCCTCTTTACGCTGGTAAAGAAGGCTCGCTGGCACGTCTTTATTCCCGCGATAGCGCTTACCGTCGTCAACGTAATCTCCATTTTTACCGGTATCGTATTCGGCTTGAGCGAAAGCGGGGAACTTCAGCGCGGACCGCTTGGCTACCTGCCTTTTATCGCGGTGGGGGCATATAGTTTCTTTCTCGTTTTCGTATTGATCAGACAGAGCAACAAACAAGCGACCGAGATCATTCCCATCGTATTTTTAAGTTTTGCGTTTGTGACGGGGCTCATTCTTCCTTTCGTGCTCGGGAAGGATTATGCGGTAATTTTTTGCACGACGATCGCCATAGCGCTGTTTGTCTATTACGTTTTTTCCATTCTCCAGCAGACCAAAAAAGACGCTCTTACGGGGCTTCTCAACAGGCACGCGTATTACGCGGAGCTTGCCGACAACCCCAAGGACATAACCGCTTTGGTATCCATTGACATGAACGGCTTGAAGAGGGTCAACGATACGGGCGGGCACGACGCGGGCGACGAAGCGATCCTTACTTTGGCAATGTGCTTTATGCGCGCCGCGAAGTCGAGACAGCTCGTTTACAGAGTGGGCGGCGACGAATTCGTAATCGTTTGCAGAAAAACCGACGAAAGCGACGTAAAACAACTGATCGAACGCATTGAGAAGAACGTTTCCGCTACGGTTTACAGCTGTTCGATAGGGTACAGTTATTCTCCCGACGGAAGCAAAACGATCGACCAAATGCTTAAAGAATCCGACGAAATGATGTATGAGCAAAAAGCGCGGCATTACCGCGAAAACGGCGACGAAACCAAAGCGTCGAAAATAAGTCCGGCGCCGACCGAAACGACGGAAACTCAACGCTGAAGCATAAAGAAAGGATCTGCAAGCGAGCGGGTTTCGGATCGGAGACGAAATCGCGGAAGCCTTCCTCGGCGCTTTTGCGTTCTTTGCGTTCGCGGCGAAGGTAAAGAATTCCGGGGAAAAGAACGGATACGTTCTCCGCTTTTGCGTTGACAGAGGGCGGCTACATATGATAAAATTATTTTTATATTTATTATAACCACCGAAGACGCACAAAAACACACTTGAATCGGAGCTGAACACACAATGAATTTCGATATTTCTATCGTAAGTCTGATCAACATTTTGTTTATTGCCGCGGGAATAGGCGTATGCGGCTTATGCTTTTTGCAGATCACTTCTTCAAGGCATATCCGCAAGGAAGTAAGGAATTATTTTCAATTATTCTTCGTGCTTATCACCTTGTATATCTCCACGCACCTCGTCCGCGAGATCATGAACGGAATACCGGGCGCCGGCGTGCGCGTTACGTTGCAAATAGTGACGTTTGTCGAGTTGGCGGTCGCAGGACTTATGGCGCAAACGATGTCTGTGCTCGTCGCCGCCGTGGCAAAGCGCGAGCAAAACATAAAGCCCGTCTGGATAATGCTGCTGTGCGTGCTGGGCGTGCATCTTGTTATTCTGATAGCAAGTTTGCCGTTCGGGTTCGTGTATTACTTTGACGCGGACAACGTTTATCATCGCGGAGCGGGATATCTGCTGTCTAATCTGTGCCCGATAATAATGCTCGCGGTCGATACGTATTTGCTTATCAAGTACAGAAAAAACTTCACCGGACTTACCAGAGTGGCTTTTTGGAATTATCTGGTGGCGCCGCTCGTGGCCGTGGCAATACAGGCGTTCTTTTACGGCGTTCAGCTTATTATATTCGCTACGGTTGGCGCGACGGTGTTTATGTTCGGCGTGATATTGAAGGACCAGAACGCCAAGTACGAGAAGCAGCAGCAGGAAAGCTCGCGCATCGAAACCGAACTCACGCTCGCGTCGAATATTCAGGCGGACATGGTGCCCAATATTTATCCCGCGTTCCCCGATCGCGACGAGTTTGACATTTACGCGACGATGGATCCGGCGAAGGAAGTGGGCGGCGACTTCTACGACTTTTTCCTTATCGACAGCGACCATTTGTGCATGGTCATGGCGGACGTAAGCGGCAAGGGCGTACCGGCGGCGCTGTTTATGATGGCTTCCAAAATTATTCTTGCCAACAACGCCATGATAGGCAAGTCCCCCGCACAGATCCTTACCGACACCAACGACGCTATTTGCTCGAACAACCGCGAAGAAATGTTCGTTACCGTATGGCTCGGCATTTTGGAGATATCCACGGGCAAGCTTACCGCCGCCAACGCCGGGCACGAATATCCCGTCGTCAAGCATGCGGGCGGGAAGTTTGAGATATTCAAGGACAAACACGGGTTCGTCATCGGAGGCATGGCGGGCGCGAAATATAAGGAATACGAAATGACTTTAGAGCCGGGCGCAAGGCTGTTCCTCTATACGGACGGCGTACCCGAGGCGACTAACGGCAACAACGAACTTTTCGGAATGGATCGCGTGCTCGGCGCGCTTAACGAAAACGTCGACGCGGGCACGGTGGAAATGCTCAAAACCGTTCGCCGCTCCGTGGACGAATTCGTAAAAGAAGCGGAACAGTTTGACGATCTGACTATGCTTGGCTTTGAATATAAAGGAGTAAAACAATGAATGATGTTAACGTAAAAATAAGCGGTAACCTCGCGACCGTTTCGCTTTGCGGCAGGATAGATTCCAACAACGCGCACGACGTCGAGACTAAGATCATGAGCGCCATCGAAGGCAAAACGTATTTGTCCGTCGTACTCGATCTGGACAAACTCGAGTATATTTCTTCGGCGGGACTCAGAGTGATTCTGAGGATCAAAAAAAACAATTCCGATCTCAAACTCATCAACGTATGCACCGAAGTGTACGATATTCTCGAAATGACCGGCTTTACCGAAATGATGCCGGTCGAGAAGGCGTACCGCGTGGTTTCGGTAGACGGGTGCGAAGAGATCGGCCGCGGCGCGAACGGCACGATTTACCGCATAGACAAGGATAACGTAGTCAAGGTTTACAACAACGCCGACGCGCTCGCCGACATTCAGCACGAGCGTGAAGTCGCGAAACTCGCGCTTATTCTGGGCATTCCCACCGCTATTTCGTACGACGTAGTGCGCGTAGGCGAGAGTTACGGTTCGGTTTTCGAACTGCTCGACGCGAAATCTTTTTCCAAGATACTGTCGTGCGAGCCCGAAAAATTCGACTGGTGCGTCAAGGAATACGTCGCGATGCTCAAGAAGATCCACTCGACCCTCGTCCCCGCCGGAAAACTTCCGGATATGCGCGAAACGGTCGTTTCGTGGGCGCGCTTTATGCTTGACTATCTTCCCAAGGAGTCCGGCGAAAAACTTCTCGCGCTCGTTGAGGCGGTGCCGCACGACGATCATATGATCCACGGCGACTACCACACCAAGAATCTCGAACTCCAGAACGACGAAGTTTTGCTTATCGACATGGACACGCTCGCGGTAGGTCATCCCATATTCGAGCTTGCGTCGATGTACAACGCGTTTATAGGTTATTCGGAGTCCGATCACGAAATAATCAAGAAATTCCAGGGTTTCGACTTCGAGACGGGTTCGGCGTTCTGGCGCGCGTCGCTTGCGGCGTACTTAGGCACTAAGGACGAGCGTAAGATCAGAGCCGTGGAGGATAAGGCGCGCGTTATAGGCTATACGCGCATGATCCGCCGCTCTATTCGCCGCGGCGGGCTCGAAACCGAGAAGGGAAAAGCCGAAATCGAACTTTGGAAGAACGAACTTATCGAACTTTTGTCGCGTACCGACACGCTGCTTTTCTCCCGCAACGAGCTCGAAATCGAGGCGACCAACGAGAATTTGCCGATGGTCTTGGAGTTTATCGAAGAGCATCTTGACGAAATAGGTTGCTCGCCCAGGATCAAAATGCAGATATCCGTTGCGGCGGAAGAAATCTACGTAAACATAGCGCATTACGCCTACAATCCGGACGTAGGCAAGGCGACGGTAAGAGTGGAAGTAACCGACAAACCGCTTACCGTTACCATTACGTTTATCGACAACGGCAAACCTTTCGATCCCACCAAGAAAGTCGATCCCGACGTTACGCTTTCCGCGGACGAGCGCGATATAGGCGGGCTGGGGATCTTTATGACCAAGAAGATAATGGACGACGTCAAGTACGAGTACGTTGACGGCAGTAATATTCTCACCCTCAAGAAAGATATAAAATAATGAATTATCCCGGCAAAATCGATCTTCATATGCATACGCGCGTTTCGGACGGCACGGATACGCCGATCGAGATCGCTGAGCGCGTAAAGCAAGCGGGAATCGAACTTTTTTCGGTAACCGATCACGACGCGATCAAGGGTTGCGCCGAGATTTTGTTGCGCCGCGTCGGCGGCGATCCGGAATTTGTTCCCGGCGTGGAATTTTCGTGCAAGGACGAGGAAGGGCATTACCACATTCTCGGTTACGGCTACGACGTAAACGCCCCCGCGATTAACGCGATCGTCAAAAAAGGGCATTCTTTCCGGGTAAGCAAACTTACCAAAAGACTTGACTACCTCAAGGCTGAATTCGGTTTTACATTTTCGCCCGAGGACGTGGAGGCGCTCAAAGCGCTCGACAACCCCGGAAAGCCTCATATAGGCAACCTTATGGTCAAGTACGGCTACGCGGCGGATAAGAACGAAGCGATAAACAAGTACATCAACGGGTTTCACTCGCACAACGAACACGTGCGCCCCGAAGAAGCGATAGACGCGATACTGAAGTCGGGCGGCGTGCCCGTTTTGGCGCATCCCTCTTACGGGCGCGGCGACGAGCTGATACTCGGCGGGGAAATGGAAACGCGGCTACGTAAGCTCATGGGCTTCGGGCTCGAAGGCGTAGAGGCGTTTTATTCGGGCTTTGCGCCGCGAATGCAGAAGGAAATGCTCGACTTTGCGGAGCGGTTTTCGCTGTACGTCACGGCGGGCAGCGACTACCACGGCAAAAACAAACTCGTCCTTCTCGGCGACAACAACCTTCCCCCGCCGGGAGAATACCCGGAAGGGCTGAAGAGGTTTATCGACCGCGTTTGCGGCGACAGATACGCGACTTAATTTTTTTGCAAAATTCAAAATATAGGAGGAAAAAACAATGCTTAACATTTCCCAAAGCAAATCCGATACCGCGCTTACCGTCGCGCTCGAGGGCAGACTCGATACCACTACCGCGCCGCAGCTCGAAAGCGAACTCAAAGGCGCGCTCGACGGCGTTACCGATCTTACGCTCGACCTTACCGCGCTCGAATACGTTTCGTCCGCAGGACTTCGAGTTATTCTTTCGGCGCAGAAAATAATGAACGCTCAGGGCAAAATGAAACTTACCGGCGTAAGCGAAGCGGTAATGGAAATTTTTGAGGTTACAGGCTTTGCCGATATTCTCACGATAGAGTAAGACGAAAATTTTCTTTTCCGGCAAAACCAATACGAGCGAAAGCCGGATTTTTGAAATAATCGGTAAGTAAGGCTCGGCGCGATAAGGCATACGTATTGCGAATAAGGAGAGTTTTATGAGTAAAAACGAATTTGAATTCGACGGCGAGTACTGCGTGGACGTATTTCGTAAACTCGCGGCGGTAGACAGCACTACCGGAATGTACGAGCCGATACAGGATCTGGCTTGCAAAATGCTTGACGAGCTCGGCGTAAAATACGAGTTGACGCACAAGGGCGGCGTTATCGCGGACATGGGCGGCGAAGGCGATCCCATCGTCGTTACCGCGCACCTTGACGACATAGGGCTTATGGTGCGCCGCGTAAACCCCGACGGAACGCTCGAAGTCTGCCCGATAGGCGGTTTGTACCCCTTCTATTGCGTGACCGAAAACGTGCGCGTTTATACCCGCGACGGCAGAGTTTACACGGGAACGGTTTGCCGCGCGCCGTCGTCGATACACGTAACGGAAGACGAATTGCGCAAGACTCTCGGCGACTTTTCCGCCAACGTAGCGGTGGTGCTCGACGAAGACGTGCGTTCGGCGGCGGACGTAAACGCTCTGGGTATTACGACGGGGGATATTATCGCCTTAGAGCCGAGATTCACGATGAGCAACGGCTATCTCAAGTCGAGATTTATCGACGACAAGGCCTCGGCGGCGATACTGTTTACCTTTGCGAAAAGCCTCAAGCGTACCGGCGCGAAACTCAACAGAAAAACATACTTTTACTTCGCGTTTTACGAAGAGATCGGGCACGGCACGTCGTACTTGCCGCAGGGCGTCAAGGACGTTTTGGCGGTCGATATAGCGCCTACCGGTCCCAAGCAAACGTCCGACGAGCGCAAAGTATCGATCTTTGCCAAGGACTCGCGTTTTCCGTACCATTACGGGCTCGTAAACGATCTTCGCGCCGCCGCGATAAAAGCGGGCGTCGATTACGTCATAGACGTGTTTACGCCGCATTACGGCAGCGACGGTGATACCAGCGTTGTCGCGGGCTACGATATCCGTCACGGCGCGATAGGTTTCGGCACGGCCAACAGCCACGGTTACGAGCGCACGCATATCGACGGACTCAAGCAGACCTTCGACCTTCTCAAGGCGTATTTGATATAAAAAACACACTTAAAAGCGAAAATGAGTGTTCAGCTGAAGTTTACATTTAACGGTAATGAAATCGTGGATGACGAAAGTGAAAACACGTTGTTTTTTTGGTGCAAAAAAAACAACAGACTTGAGCTTTTGGACGAATGGGATTACGAAAAAAACAAGATTACTCCTCGAGATGTTGCGCCAAAATCCAATAAAAAGTATTGGTGGATTTGTAAATACGGTCACGAGTATTATAGTGTTGTTTATTCGAAATTGGCATTGAATAACGGATGCCCCACGTGTGCTAAAGAGTTAAAGACGTCTTTTCCCGAAAAAGCCGTTTTTTATTACGCAAAAAAGTGTTTTCCTGACGCACAAGAAAATTTTAAATCCAAGTGGCTTGGTACAGCAGAATTAGATGTTTTTATTCCGTCTATTAACGTTGGTATTGAGTATGACGGATATAATTGGCACAAGGACATTGAAAAGGATATTCGTAAAGACGAGAAATGTGGTAGGAACGGTGTTTTTTTATACAGAATCAGAGAAGAAAAGTGTCCCACATACGAGAGCGGCAGCAATAAAATTTTTTATGGAAACAGTTTTGAGATTATTGATTTAGACGGAGCGATAAAAAAACTATTTGCTTTATTGTCGGAAAAGTACAAATTACACTTTGATTTGGATGTTAATATAGAAAAAGATTATTCGCAGATTTTAGAATACTATATATCGAATGAAAAGAAGAATAATCTTATGAAAATTCGCCCCGATTTGGCAAAAGAGTGGGATTATGAGAAAAACGGTAAGATAAAACCGGAATTTGTAAGCTTATCGTCGAACAAGCACTTTTGGTGGCGCTGTCCAAAATGCCAACAAAGTTATAGAATGACGGTCAACAATAGAACCGGAAGCAAACATAGTAATTGCCCCATATGCTCGTCAAAAAGAATAGTTAAAGGAATAAACGATTTATTCACTACAAATCCAGAGCTTAAAGAAGAATGGGATTTTGATAAAAATACTATTAGTCCCGAAAGAATCCCGAGAGGAACGCATAAAAAAGCGTGGTGGAAATGTGCGCAAGGTCATTCATGGCAAGCGCCTGTATATGTCAGGGCAACAATGAAATGCGGCTGTCCATATTGTCACAATCAAGTTGCTACCGAAAAAAACAATTTTGCCGTTCTTTATCCCGAATTGCTTAAAGAATGGGATTATGAGAAAAACGAAAGAGATCCAAGCACTTTATTGCCGACTTCTAATTTGAAGTTTTGGTGGAAATGTAAAAAATGCGGTTATGGTTGGATGACGGATTTAGCGCACAGGGTTGTCGGAGGCAGAGGTTGTCCGCTATGCGCACACCAAGTGCTTGTCAAAGGAATAAATGACCTTGAAACGCAGTTTCCCGAAATAGCAAAAGAGTGGAATTACGAAAAAAACATTCTCAAGCCTTATGAAGTTTCCGGCGGCACAAATAAAAAGTACTGGTGGAAATGCAGTAAGTGCGGACACGAGTGGGAATGTGTGGTCGCATCAAGAACTAAGAGGGGTTCTGAATGCCCAATATGTAGAAAAGCAGAAAAAAAGTATCCGATAAAGAAAAATAGCTTTGCTGTACTTCATTCGGAATTGTTAGCAGAATGGGATTATGAAAAGAACGATAGAAATCCGTTTACTGTGGCAGAAATGTCTAACAAAGTCTTTTGGTGGAAATGCAAAAAGTGTGGGTATGGATGGAAGAGTAATTTATCTCATAGAGTTGGAAGAAAAGGCGGTTGTCCGCTATGCGCGCACCAAGTGCTTGTCAAAGGAATAAATGACCTTGAAACGCAGTTTCCCGAAATAGCAAAAGAGTGGAATTACGAAAAAAATATTCTCAAGCCTTATGAAGTTTCCGGCGGTACGAACAAAAAGTACTGGTGGAAATGCAGTAAGTGCGGACACGAATGGGAGTGTATAGTAGCATCAAGAACTAAGAGGGGTTCTGAATGCCCAATATGTAGAAAAGCAATAAAGAACACGAGAAAAATAAAAAGCGCAAATCAAGAAAAAGATGCTGAAAAATAAAGGGTAGAGGGATTAGCAAAAAATAAAGCAAAAAACGTACAAAATATATAAAAAAGGCTTGAGCGAGATTGCCCAAGCCTTTTTTTGACGGTTAGATTTTGGCGACGGTAAGCGTGAAATCCTTAAGGTTTACCGTGAGTTTGTACGTGCCGCTCTCCTTTACGTACTTACCGGCGAAGGTAATATCGTTTTCGTCCACGACGGTAAGCGCGTATTCCATACCGAGTTGCGGGAAAAACTTCGGGAGCTTTACGTAGGGATCGTCCGGCTTGCCCTGCGCCTCGAAAGTATACTCAAATAAGTACGGCGCGCCCATGGCGGGCGACAAAACGACGCCCTGATTCCAGCCGACCTGGCAGTAGTAAGCAGCGGTATCGGGGTTGAGAAGTTCGAGCCGCAGTTCGTAAGTGGTCGCGTTGAAATAAACTTTGTATGTGCCGCCCACGTGGACTTGAGGCTGTTCGCGAATGGTGGACGACAAGTAAACGTACCTGTCCGCTATATCCGCGCTCGCAACGAGCTTGTAGTGGCTGTTGTGCGACGCGCTGAAAAATCCGAGCGACGCGCCCTGCGGGATCTCTTGCTCTATATACCACTCGCCGCTCGTCTCTATATACTGCATCGGGTAATATTTGCTTTTTGACGCGGAGTCGAAGACGTTAAGCTCGCACGTTTTCGCCTTTTCGTAGACCGGCGTATCGATATCGCCCTTTCTTACGAGGTCGAAGGCGAACGTTTCGGTATCGAAAATCACGTCGTATATGCCCTCGCTTACTATCGTCAGTTGATACGGCGTGCCTTTTTGAGTGGTCTCTTGCGTGACGTATTGCGTATCGCTCTCGTCGTCGAGCAGCGCGTAAGGCGTGCCGAGACTGAAGCGGCTGGAGTAATAGAGCGCTTGGAAATAGTCGTCTTCGTAAAAGTAAATATCGTGAAAAACGCGCTTGTTGTCCGCCTCGGGATCGAGCGTAAACGTCTTGTCTATCGAGTAATTGCCGTTTACGTAAGTGACGAGATCGACGGACTTTGACGAATAATAAGTCTGCGTTCCGTCGATAGATTCCGCTTCGACAAGGTCGACCGAGTTGTCGATTTTCGGAAGTTCGTCGGTTTTCTTTATCGAGCCGAAAAGCGCGTCGCAACCGGTAAGAAGCGGCGCCGCGAGCGCAAGCGAAAGAGCCAAAACTTTTCTTTTCATTTTTATTCTCCTGCGTTTGATAATTAAAATATATCATAATCGCGCCGCGTATTGCAACGCTTTACGAAAAAAAACAAAAAAAATACAAGATTTTTTTGAAAAGGTATTGACTTTTTGCAAACAATGGAATATAATACTACTAACCTATCGGGTTGATAGGCAATAAATAGAGGAACGGAGAGTATGTTTTATTTTTTTCGATGTTGCCATACAAGAGAAAGAATCGTCGGCAAAAACAAAAACTAAATAGTAAGGAGAATAATTATTATGTCAAGAATTTACACTTCGGCTGATCAGCTTATCGGCAAAACGCCGCTCTTAGAGCTTACCAATATCGAAAAGGAATTTTCGCTCAAGGCGCGCATTCTTGCCAAGGTCGAATACTTTAACCCCGCCGGTTCGGTCAAAGACCGTATCGCCAAGAAAATGCTCGACGACGCGGAAAAGTCCGGCGCGCTCAAGCCCGGCTCGGTCATCATCGAGCCTACGTCCGGCAATACCGGCATAGGGCTTGCTTCCGTCGCGGCGGCAAGAGGATACAAAATCATCATCGTTATGCCCGAAACGATGTCGGTAGAGCGCAGACAGATAATGAAAGCGTACGGCGCCGAGCTTGTGCTTACCGAGGGCGCAAAGGGTATGAAAGGCGCTATCGCCAAGGCGGAAGAGCTGGCGGCGCAGACTCCCGGAAGTTTTATTCCCGGTCAGTTCGTAAACCCCTCCAACCCCGCCGCGCATTACGAAACCACCGGCCCGGAGATATACGAAGATACCGACGGCGAAGTCGATTATTTCGTCGCGGGCGTAGGCACGGGCGGAACTATCACGGGCGTAGGCAAGTATCTTAAGGAAAACAAGCCTTCCGTCAAAGTCGTGGCGGTCGAACCCGCTTCGTCGGCGGTGCTTTCCACGGGCGTTGCCGGCGCGCACAAGATCCAGGGCATAGGCGCGGGCTTCGTTCCCGCCGTGCTCGATACGTCGGTATACGACGAGATAATAGCGGTAACCAACGAAGACGCTTTCGCTACCGGTAAGCTTGTGGGCAAGAAGGTGGGCGTGCTCGTGGGCATATCGTCGGGCGCGGCTCTATGGGCGGCTATCGAGATAGCCAAGCGCAAAGAGGCGGAAGGCAAAACGATAGTGGTATTGCTTCCGGATACCGGCGACAGATATTTGTCCACTCCGTTGTTTGCCGACTGAACTTCAGGAAAGCGAAACGAATATGCAATTTTACCGCGTAAAAAGTATGAAAAAGGAAACTTGCGGGATATAAAAAAGGATAAAAGGCCGGCGATAAAAAGTCGGCTTTTTTATTGACAAAGGCTAAAGGAAAGATATATAATATACTTACCTA
>CACZPH010000039.1 GCA_902783025.1 uncultured Eubacteriales bacterium
TCCGTCGCCATCTCGATAGCGATAGCCTCGACCGTCGGCTCGTTTTCGTTCTCGGCGGTGGGAATGCCGATACTGCTCAATATTCTCGCGATAGGTATCGGCGTGCTGTTCGGCTTCGGCTTAAAGTTTCTCATCTCGTCCAAGCGCACCACGGACAACCGTCTTATCATAATCCTCGCCGTATTGTTTCTATTTTGCGGAATATGCGCCGCGCTCGGCGTTTCGCCGCTACTGGGATGCATGGTCATCGGCACGGTGTATATCAACGCAACGGGGGACGAAAAACTCTTTAAGCAAGTCAATTACTTCTCGCCGCCCATACTGCTGCTGTTCTTCGTGCGCTCGGGCGTGTCGTTTGACCTCAAGGCGCTCGTGTCCGTTTCGGGCAGCGCGGGGATCGCTCCGCTGTGGCTGGTCGGCGTTATTTACTTCGTAGTGCGCATAATAGGCAAGTACGCGGGCGCTTTTGCCGGCGGCGCGGTCACGAAAAAACCCAAAGAAGTGCGAAACTTCCTCGGCCTCGCGCTCGTGCCTCAGGCGGGGGTCGCGATAGGTCTTGCGGCGCTCGGCGCGCGGACGATAGGCGGAGAAATGGGCAATTCATTGCAGACGATAATTCTCGCCTCGTCGGTACTATACGAGCTTATCGGCCCGGCGCTTGCAAAACTCGCGCTTTTCCTGTCGCACTCGTACTCGGATAAGATAGAGGACGTCGCCACAGTCGAGCAGACCACCGAAGCGGGCGAGCAAAAATCCGAAGTGGATATTCTAATCGAGCGTATCAACAAGATCCGCACCGAAATAGAGCCGCAAGACAGCGTGGACGAAAACGAAAAAGCCTTTAACGAAGCCGCCGAAGAATACGAAACGTACATTCTCCCGCGGCCGGGACTTAAAAACAGAAAATAAGGAGATACGAATATGACTATTATCGATCCTATTGCAAAATTTCTCGGCGAATGGTCGGCAAACCTTAACGTTTGGTCGATCCTTCTTCGCCTATTGCTTTCGCTCGTCCTCGCCTCCGTCATCGGATTCGAGCGCTCGAGCAAACGTCACGCGGCGGGCCTGAGAACATTTATTCTGGTGGCGCTGTCGGCTTCCGTGGCGGTGATCGTGGACGAATTCTGGGCGACGACCTTTGACTTCAAAGTGCCCGTGCTTACGGCGGCTACCGTCATCGGCGCGGCGATAATCAGCAGCAATTCGATACTCTTCTCGTCCAAAAACCAAATAAAAGGCCTCACTACGTCGGTAGGCTTGTGGATGATAGGATTCTTGGGTTTGGCGTTCGGCGCGGGCTTCTATACGCTCGGACTTATCGCCTTTGTGCTGCTTATTTTCTCGCTGTCAGTGTTCCCCACCTTCGAGGTTTATCTCAAAAACCGCTCCAACCACTTCGAGGTCCACGTCGAGTTTAAGGACAAATCCAACCTGCGCGAGTTTACCACCACCATGCGAATGCTGGGACTGAGAATAGACGACATCGAGGCTAACCCCGCCTACGTCAACTCGGGACTGAGCGTGTATACCGTCGCCTTTACGGTGGAAAGCAAAGAACTCAAAAAGTACAAAACCCACAAAGAGATCATCGAGGCGATCAAGTCCATCGAATACGTAAACTATATCGAAGAACTGTCCTAAGCCCCGTCCGCTTTAAGCCCGCGGATCTTGCGGAAAAAAGTCCCGCGCGACACGCCGAGAAGATTTATCGCTTCGGCGCTCGTGATCTCGCGGCGCAAAGCCCTGTAAATAATATCGTTGGCGTCAGCCGGCAAAACCGCTTGCGGTCTTCCGAACCTGACGCCTTTTTCTTTGGCTATCCGTATGCCTTCGGCTTGGCGTGAGCGAATGTTTGCCCGCTCGTTTTCGGCTACGAAACTAAGCACCTGCAACACTACGTCCGCAATAAACTTGCCGACTAAATTTTCTCCGCTCTCGCGCGTATCGAGCAGAGGCATATCCATAACTTTTATATCCGCCTCGACGGTTTTTGTTATTCGCGCCCATTCTTCGATTATCATTTTGTAATTGCGCCCGAGTCTGTCTATCGATTTGATTACGAGAAGATCGCCGCGCTTTAGCTTGCGCACGAGTTTTTGGTAATTTTTGCGCTCGAAGTCCTTGCCCGACTCTTTGTCGACGAAAATGTTTTTCTCCGCCACGCCGAACTCGCGCAAAGTCAGGTATTGTCTGTCGATTTTTTGCTGCTTTGTCGAAACCCTTACGTATCCGTATATCATGTTTTGCTACCTCCAACTACTAAAAACAACAAAAATCCCTTTTTGTCAAACACAAAAACAAGGAGTACCAAAAAGTATAGTTTTTGGTACTCCTTTTAATATAAAAGCATTATAACATATTTTTACAAAAAATTCCACTGATTTCTCAATTTTCTCAAAAATTCCGCGTTTATTACTCGGTTTCAAAACCTATAGGTTTTGAGACTTCTTTACTTCTCTAATCACCCGATAGACTAAATGGAGTAAAGATCAATGAGTAGTGGTAAAAAGATTAAGCTCGGTCAGTTTTTTACAAAAGCAACATTATGGCTAAAACCGCAAGTTCAAAAATTTATTAAAAACAGCAAATGTAAAATATCGTATGATCCTTTTGCCGGCGGCGGCGATCTTCTAAAAGCATCCGAAGAAATTTTGGCATTCAATGACACTAAAGGACTCGATATTGATCCTTCCCTTGAGTGGGAAATCAATGATTCTTTAATTTCTATACCGCATATTGACAATGCTATTATTATTACAAACCCGCCATATATAGCCAAACAATCGGCATCCAGAAAAAAGATTGATTTGTCTTTATATTTTAATTCGTCGACCTACGACGACGTCTATCTTATTGCGCTGGATAAAATGCTGTTAGCGCAAAAATATGTGGTTGCCATCATACCGGAATCGTTTATAAACTCTTCTTTCAAGCAAAAGAATAAAATCTATTCAATAACTATTCTTGAGGAAAACCCTTTCGAGGACACAGAGAACCCCGTTTGTGTAGTTTGCTTTGATTCTATAGAAAAAAACTACAACGAAATCAAAATTTATAAGAACGATGTATATATTAACGATTTAGCTTCAATTCAAAAATTAAGACTTGAGCCAAATAACAATATAGATATTACCTTTAACACACTGAAAGGGTGGCTCGGTCTTCGAGCAATAGATAGTACGGACGATAAAACGTTTATAAACTTTGATTTTAAGGAAAACTTCAATTACGATTGGCAAAACAACATCAAGGTTAGTTCAAGACATCTAAGTTTAATTGACATAAATGTAAAAAAGGAAAGACGAAAAGAATTCATAGATAGGTGTAATATAATCGTCAATCAAATAAGGCAAGATTCTGCGGATATTTTATTGACTCCGTTCAAAGGTAATACAAAAAAAGGGATACGTCGTAGACGATTGGATTTTAGGTTGGCGAGAGCAATAATGGAAAAAGCATATTGCGAAATGGAGGGCAAAAACAGATATGAACAACAAAGATTACTTTGAATATAGCCAACAAAACGAAGATGAGATTGTTGATTTTTCAAATCCGGAAGGCGTATTGGTGGTTAATAAAGATTCTTCTTGCACCCCAACGCAACTAATGCAAGATAACCATAAACTGATTGAATATATAACCACTTATAAAACACTAAAAACAAGCGACGTTTGCGACGAAACCACTATAAACGCTATTATTGATAAAATAATTCTTTTGATAGAAAACGCTGATTTAATCAACTATTCTGCATTTTGTATTTATTTTCAAGTTATTGGGTACTCGTATAACGCTTATCTTAACGAAAAAAACAAAATGAGTACGGATCAAAAAAGGAATTTGATAAAAAAATTAGTTGATTTATACATAGAGAACAGACATAATATATATCTTTACCACGGATACTCTGATCAAGTTTTACAGGTACAGTCAGACGCAGCATCTTGCAGAAGAAAAAGCAAGACAGGTATAGAAAAAATGGCTGAAACCTTAATACCGCTTGGCTTTGAAAAAGCCTCTTCATTGTCTCAGTTAAGTAGAGATAGTTTGTATTATTTGCTTCCGGATAAGGGAGACATCACATTGTTTAATATTTTCCTGAAGAAAAATAATATAAGATTTGAATTCCGTGAATCAAGAGATAATAAAAATCCCGATATGTTTTTAGCTATCTATGGAGATTATTATATCATTGAACATAAACTGACAAATGGTGGCGGCGGGGCGCAAAACGCAGAAATAAACGAAATAATACAGTTTATAAGTTACGGCGAAAACAAAAAAAACTGGCACTACGTTTCATGTTTGCAAGGTAGTTATTTTAAAAGATTAAAGGACAACAATCATGAACCAAAACCCAAAAGACAATTCAATAATATAACCAACAGCTTGAATGAACACAAAGAAAACTATTTCGTAAACGGAAAAGGCTTTGAAAAACTTGTATCGGATTTAGTTGCGGACAATGCTGTTTTATTAAAAAAATGTATTAACTCATGAATCAACAAAAAGAGTACCGCGGCGCGGTACTCTTTTTTTATTCTTTTTCAAGCAAGGCTTTGAAGCTGTTAAAGACGGCTTTTGAGTAAGGGGAGTCGGGGAGTTTTTCGGGGTGCCATTGGACGGCGAACACGGGCAAGGACTCGTGTTCGATACCTTCTATGGTGCCGTCGTTGCTCCGCGCCGTTACCTTAAAGCCCGGCGCGACGATGTTTACCGCCTGGTGGTGGTAGCTGTTGACGATAATTTTGCCGCTAAGGCTCAGCAAGCGGCTGTCAAAAACTTCGACTTCGTGTCCTTCTTCTATTCTACTATGTCCGGGGATATTCTGATACAGCGTGCCGCCGGCAAAGACGTTAAGCGACTGGATGCCGCGACAAATACCGAGAAGAGGCTTGCGGGAATAGAGCGCATAGCGGACTACTTTCTCGTCGATATCGTCGATACGCTCGTCCACGTCCTTGCTGCCGTCGTCGTTTTCGCCGTAGCGATGAGGATCGACGTCCGCTCCGCCCGGAAGCAAAAAACCGTCGCACCCCGCCATTACTTCGTCGATATTCGCTATCGACGTAAGCAAAACGGGGACTACGCCGATAGACTCGAGCGCTTCGATATACGAGAGGTTTACAAACAGTTTTTTTACGCCTTTTTCGGTCAGCATACGCGCCGCGACGCCGATGAGCTTTGACATAGATTCTCCTTACTTTTTGCGGATCCAAACCGCCATATCCGAATTTTCGCGGTTAGCGAAAGTGTAATAGGGGACATAGGTGAGCTTTACGGGGCTTTTTGTCCCGTTCGCGTCGCGATAAAGCGTTTCGCTCGCCTCGTCGACATATCCCTGCGCCACGAGGTCGAAATTGCGGTAGCGCGGGCTTTTCTCTTTGCTCACGCGCCTGTTTACGTCGACGGACAGCGACGAGAGCGGATAAGGATTGTCGATACGCTCAAGACAATACACGGTAGGTCCGTACGTAAGAGCGACCTTGCCGCAGTCGGCGGAAACCAGCGGGTTTGCCTCGACGAAGCGCGGCTTCATCACAAACTCGACGTTTATCTCAAACTCTTTTTTGCCGTCAAAGACGAGATACCCGTCCTTTTCGACATAACTTTCCGCGCACTTTATCTCCCTGCACCACGATGGGCGGCGGAGATAGATTTGCGAATACGTATTGGACTTTGCCGCGATTTTTACCTTGCCGCCGTTGGGGAACGCGCTGCTTATTTTGAGGTTTACGCGGTCGGTACTAAGCGCGCAGTCAAGGTACTGATTGACGACGAGCGCGTCGCCGGACTCGGAGAAAACGAAGTCGCCCAGCCGCGCGAAAATACGGTTGATATTGGGCGGACAGCACGAGCAACCGAAGACTTCGAGACGGTGCGTAATAGGATATTTGGTGCGCCTGTCCGGGGTTATGCTCGTTTCGGAATTTATAAGCGAAAGATCGATCTCGAGCGGGTTTTCGTAAAAGAAAGCCTTGCCGTCGAGCGAAGTCGACGAGAGCATATTGTTGTACATTTCGCGCTCGATGACGTCGCCGTACGCCGCGTTGAGTTCGTTGCGCTGCATACTCAGGGCAAACAGCATAAGCCCGAGCGCCGCGCAACTTTCGGAGTACGCGGAAACGTTGGGCAAGTCGTAAGGCACGGTAAAGCATTCGCCTATGCGCGACGAGCCTATGCCGCCCGTGATATACATACGCTTGTCGGTGATATTGGCAAAAAGTTTTTTGCACGCGGCGAGCATTTTTTCGTCGCGGTTTATGCGCGCGTAATCGCTCATCGCGGTATAGAAGTACGTTGCGCGCACGGCGTGACCTTCCGCCTCGCACAGTTCCCTCGCTGGCGCTTGCGCTTGCTCGTAGCGATGATTAAAACTCGGCGTGAGCGTTTGCTCGTCGCGTTTGCCGCGTTCGTCTACGAAAAAGTCCGCCAAAGCGCGATACTTTTCGTCGCCCGCGTACTCGTAAAGTTTGTAGAGGGCGAGTTCGATCTCTTCGTGGCCGGGCGTGGTAAAAGCCGCGGTCTTGTCTATCACGAAAGCCTTCTCTATACACTCGACGTACTTCTTCATCAGTTCGAGAAAATCGTGCTTGCCCGTCGCTCTGTCGTACGCGATAGCTGCCTCGATAAGGTGCCCGGCGCAGTACAGTTCGTGGTTGTTGCGCGTCCTGAAAATGCCCTCGGGGTCTTTCCGGATAAAGTACGAGTTGATATAGCCGTTTTCTAAAGCGTGCTTTTGCATGCATTTTACCAGCGAGTCGATCACTCTTTGCTCGCTCTTGCACGGATAGCCCGCCTCGATAAGATACGCGACCGCCTCTATCCACTTAGCCGCGTCCGAGTCGTAAAAAATATGCAGAGGCTTGTCTTTCTTTTCGTCAAACCTCAGCGCGTCAAACCGCCCGGTCTCCTCAAACCGCTCGTAAACGCTCTTTACGCTCACTTTGCGATTTAGGTCGTAGCGCGCCTTCCAGAATCCGCCGGTAAACTTTACCGCCGAAAAAGGTATGTTCCGTATTTCCATAATTTCCCTCCCTTTGCGCTTTTTGCGCATACGTTTGTCGTTTTTGGTTCTTTCGGTTTTACCGCGCGGTCAGAAAAACACGCCGGTAATAAATATCTCCACGCCGATGACGATGAGAATAACGCCGCCGACGATACTCGCTTTGTCGCTGAGCGCCGCGCCGGCTTTCCTGCCGATAAACACGCCTAAAATACATATCCCGAAGGTCACGGCGGCAATGATAAAAGCGCAAACGAGCGCGTGGAAAACGTCGTAATCCGCTATCGTAAAGCCTACCGACAGCGCGTCGATGGAAGTCGCTATGCCTTGAGTTATGAGCGAGGCGATACCCGCGACGGGTTTTTCGCCGCCTTTGCTGCGGATACCGGCAATTATCATTTTGGTACCGATAAAGACGAGCAAAATAAGCGCCGCGTACGGCACCGCGCGGTTTACGACCTCGAAGCCTTCGGCAAGGTAATGCACGCACACCCAGCCGATTAGCGGCATAAGCGCCTGAAAGCCCGCGAAAGTTCCGGCTATGGCTAACCTTTTGCCTCTTTTCATATTCGGCTCGTTTAGCCCGCTCACGAGCGATACCGAAAAAGCGTCCATCGCGAGCCCCACGCCCAAAAGCGCGCTATTCAAGAAAAATACAAAATTCCACATACCGTAAATATACTGCCTCGTTTTCGCTTTTATTCCGCGCCAAGGACGGTAAGCACTCCGCCGTTTACCGTAAACTTTATCTCTTTGCCGCCGAACTTAAGCCCGTACTCTTTTCCGTCGTCCGTCTTGTATCCCGGACGGGGATCGAGCGCGAGAACTTCGCGCAAAACTTCGGTTTTTTCTTCTCCCAA
>CACZPH010000040.1 GCA_902783025.1 uncultured Eubacteriales bacterium
CGCGCTCGTAGTCAGCGGCGAAAAGCGCGAGGAAGAAGTCAAGAGCGAAAAGCCGCGTTCGCAAGTTCCGGAGGAACAGGAAATGCCCGAAAGGATCGAGGCGAACGTACTCAAACCCGGTTTTACTTTCGACACTTTCGTTGTCGGCAGATCCAACGAAGTCGCATACGCGGCGGCCCGGAGCGTAGCCGAAAACCCCGGCGAAAACTACAACCCGCTCTTTATTTACGGCGGCGTGGGACTTGGCAAAACGCACCTTATGCACGCTATCGGCAACGAACTCAAACGCCGTTCGCCCAAGCTCAAAGTTTTGTATATTCCTACCGAAAAATTCGTCAACGAATACGTGACGAGCGTTCGTCGCGGCGGCGAATCGTCGGATTTCGGCAAGCAATTCCACGACAAATACCGCAATCTCGACGTACTTATGATCGACGATATACAGTTTATAGCCAAGCGCGTCGAGACGCAGAACGAACTTTTCCACACGTTCAACGACCTCGCGCAGGCGGGCAAACAGATAGTGTTTACTTCCGACCGCCCGCCCAAGGAGATCCCGGATCTCGAAGAGCGGTTGCGTTCGCGCTTCGAGTGGGGACTTATCGTAGATATTCAGCAGCCGGATATGGAAACGCGCATGGCGATTTTGCAAAAGAAGGCGCTCTTTCAGCACACGGTGCTTCCGCAAGACGTGCTCACGTATATGGCTCAGCGTTCGGCGAGCAATATCCGCGAAATGGAAAGTATGCTCAACAAGGTCATTTTCCTTGCCCGGCTTTACAACAAACCCATATCGGTAGCGCTCGCGCAGGAAACCTTTAAGGACTACGCCGAGCCGACGCAGGAAAGCGTAGCGGCGGAAGACGTGATAAATTGCGTTTGCAAGTATTTCAACGTCACCAAAGACGAACTTTTGGGCAAGAAAAAAGACAAACGCGTCGCCGAACCGCGCCAGATCTGTATGTACGTGATCTCCGAACTTTTGCCGCTCCCGCAGACGGCTATCGGCGAAATGCTCGGCGGCAGGGATCGCACGACGGTCCTGCACGCCAAGAACAAAGTGGCGCAGGCGCTCGAAAAAGGCGACGATTTTACCACGCGCGCCGTAAGCGACGTAAAAAATATGGTCTACCGCAAGTAAAAAGGGCTTAAATCACGGTTTTTTTACTTGACAAACAAAGCCAAAAGTTATATAATACCATAGAATTATCACGTGAAGGAGATTACCGACATGAAAAGTAATATACATCCCGATTATCACGAGGTCACCGTCGTATGTGCGTGCGGCGCGACTTTCGTAAGCGGTTCTACCAAGAAAGGCGACGTTCTCAAAGTCGACGTTTGCTCGAAGTGCCATCCTTTCTATACCGGCAAGCAGAAGCAAGTAGAAACCGGCGGTCGTATCGACAAGTTCAAGCGTCGTTACGCGAAGTAATCACTTTAGTGGAGTGACCATACCCAAGACGGACGCGGGTATGGTCTTCTTTTTTCGGAGGAAGAATTGGAAGACAAGAAGGCGTGCCGCACCTCGATAGGAGGTCAGGCGGTTATCGAAGGCGTAATGATGCAAAGCCGCACCGCGCGCGCGATGGCGGTCCGCAACGAAGACGGTTTCATCGAACTCAAATCCCGCAGACTCAAGCCGAGCAAATGGATAGGCAAAGTCCCGATTTTGCGCGGCGTGGTTTCGTTTGTCAAGTCGCTCGTTACCGGCACCAAAATCATTTACGAGAGCAGCGAAGTCGCCTACGGAGTCGAGGACGAAAAGCCCACGTCGTGGGTAATGGTGCTATCGGCATTTTTGGGTATAGCGCTCGCTATCGCGCTTTTTTTCGTGCTTCCCACGCTTATCGTCAGCGGAATAGAAGCGCTCTTTAAGATAAACCCGGACGATCTTCGGTACGCGCGCGTACTCATCGAAGGCGGCATACGTATATTGATTTTCGTCCTGTACCTGCTTCTCGTATCGCTTATGCGCGACATAAAGCGCACCTTTATGTACCACGGCAGCGAACACAAGACGATAAACTGTTTCGAAAAAGGTCTCCCCCTTACCACGGCGAACGTTCAGTCGTGCTCCAAGCGCCACAACAGGTGCGGAACGACGTTTTTGTTCTTCGTAATGGTGGTGAGCATAGCGGTTTTTTCGCTCGCGACGTTCTTTTTCTATCTTGGCGGCGTAAACGAGAGCGCCATGAATATTTGGCAAAAACTCCTGTTCCG
>CACZPH010000041.1 GCA_902783025.1 uncultured Eubacteriales bacterium
CACTCTCGTAAAGTACGTAAAAAAACCCGCCGGCGCACTGCCCGGCAAGGTAATATATACTAATCAGCAAACAGTCTACGTAAAGCCCGAAAATCCCGAAAAATAAAACGAGCGCTCCGCCGATGCGGAGCGCTTTTTCGTATAATTATTCGTACCGCGCGTTCGCCGCCGATAAGCGCCGCGAACCCGCCTCGGAAAATCAATAATTGGACGCGTTGACTTCGAAGTAGCTTTGCGGATGGTTGCAGGTGGGACAAACGTCGGGCGCCTTGGTACCTACGACGATATGACCGCAGTTGCGGCACTCCCAGACCTTGACTTCGGACTTCTCGAACACCTGCGCGGTCTCGATATTCTTAAGAAGCGCGCGGTATCTTTCCTCATGGTGCTTTTCGATAGCGCCGACGAGTCTGAACTTCTCGGCAAGTTCGGGAAAACCTTCTTCCTCGGCCGTCTTGGCAAAGCCCTCGTACATATCCGTCCACTCGTAGTTTTCGCCTTCGGCGGCGGCTTCGAGATTACCTACGGTATTCGAAAGACCTTCGAGTTCCTTAAACCACATTTTGGCGTGCTCTTTCTCGTTCTCCGCGGTCTTGAGAAACAGCGCGGAGATCTGCTCGTAGCCTTCTTTTTTGGCTACGGAAGCGAAATACGTGTACTTGTTTCTCGCTTCGCTCTCGCCGCTGAATGCCGCCTTAAGGTTCTTTTCCGTCTGCGTTCCCTGATATTTGCTCATTTTTTACTCCTTTACGGCTGAAACCGTACTAAAATCAATTTAAAAACCGCCATAAAGCGCGGCGGTTTCTTCAGTAATAATTTATAACGACGCTAAGGCGAATACTAATCCGAAAATCGCCAAAATCAAACATACGCCGGCAATGATCGTAAAGATTATCGCGTTTTTGTACTCGGGCGAACGATGATTGATCTTCGAGAAAAGCACCGGCACCGTGCGGGCGAGCGATACGCAGAAAGCCAACGCGACTATGCCGCATCCTATCGCGATAAGCACCGTGTCCGCGGTAACTTTGTCCGTAAGGAACAGCGACACGATAAGTACGAGTGCGCCGACGATCATCAGAACGTTGCCGATTATGGTCAAAACATAAGATTTGCTGTATTTTTTCATTTCGTCATCCAACCTGAATTGTTAGTAAAGATATTTTACACCTTTTCGGGAGTTTTGTCAATGAATATTGCGGACTACTTGCTTAATTATCTCCATATCCGGCTCTTTTAACCCGCTTTGAGCGCAAACGGACACCAAAACAGCCTTAAAATCTTCGGGAAGAGGCGCGAAAAAAGTCATTTCTTCGCCGCTTGACGGATGCTTGAACTTAAGCATGAACGAATGCAGAAGCTGTCCCGCCACATCGTATTTCTGTTTTTTGAATCCGTATGCCTTGTCTCCGACTACCGGATGCGAAATATACTTTGCGTGAACGCGTATCTGATGAGTCCTGCCGGTAAAAATCCTGAAGGCAACCAGACAGTTTTCTTTGTACCGCTCGATTACGCGATACTTGGTCAGCGCTTCTCTGCCGCCCTTTACCACCGCCATGAGTTTCCTGTCTTTCGGATTGCGCCCTATCGGAGCGTTTATTACTCCTTCGTCGTCCTTCAAACTTCCTTCGAGCAAAGCGAGATACACTTTCGCAACTTCACGATTTTCGATCTGCGCGGCAAGCGAAACGTGCGCGTTGTCGTTTTTCGCTACGACCATTACCCCGGTAGTGTCCTTATCGAGTCTGTGAACGATACCGGGTCTTATTTCGCCGTTTATACCGGAGAGCGAATCGAGATGGAACATCAGCGCGTTGACGAGCGTTTCGTCATAGTTTCCCGCCGCCGGGTGCACGGTAAGTCCGCGCTGTTTGTTGATCACCGCAATATCTTTATCAGAGTAAATAATATCGATCGGAATATCTTTTTTTTCTATCTTTTCGATCGGTTCGGGCTCGTCCGTTTCCACTACGTCGCCTCGCTTGACTTTTTCGCCGCATTTGACGACGGGATCGCCGTTTACGGTCACGAATCCGTCTTCGCAAAGTTTGGCAACGTGCGAACGCGTAAGTCCGGTCTCTTCCGAAAGATAGACGTCAAGACGGACTTTCCCGTCGATATCGACTTCATATCTTCGGATCATCTTTTTCCCCGTCCGTTTGGTTTGTCGTTCCGGATCCGTCCGCTACGCTCGTCTCGGAATTATCGGTAGCCGGGATCTCTTCCGTAGTATCCGCCGTTTCCGATCCCTCCGCGGTCTCCGTCCCCGAAGACGCGTTCACGCCTTCGGCGGGCTTAGGCGCGCGCGGGTTGCGCTTTTCGAATTTTTCGGCGAACAGAATATATACGATAAGCATTATTACGCCTATGACAAGACAGGAATCCGCTACGTTGAACACGGCGAAACTCTTCCCGCCCAAAAAGTCGATGTCAAGACCGAAAAACACTATCTGGATAAAATCGCGCACTCTGCCCACGAACATACGGTCATACAGGTTTCCCACCGCGCCGCCTATGACGAGCGCGAGGGCTACGCGCGAAAACGCGTGACGCATGCGGATCTTATACAAAATAAAACAAAACGCCGCGAGCGCCAAAAAAGTAACTATGATAAAGATTATTCGTACGCCCTCTATTCCCACCGCGTCGCTAAGGAAAAAATCGAACGAAAAAGCGGCTTTGTCGTTGTAAACAAAGCACCATTCGAGAAAGTTGGGGATCAGCGTGACGACTTGTCCCTCGCTCATATTCGCCTGAACGATCCCCTTGGTCAGAAGATCGACGAAAATCGCCGCGACGACGACTATAAGTTCGACTTTAGCCTGAATCAGGTAATCGAGACATTTTGTGAGAAATTTCTTAAAACCCGTCATTTGGTTTCCCCTGACGACGTAACTTTGACGTTGGCGGGTATTACAAGGAATACGGCGCCGGATATTTTGCGGACGCTCGCTCCCAAAGCGTACGCCGCACCCGCCGAAAAGTCAAGCACTCTCTGCGCGACGGGGATCGAGGCGCTCTCGAGATTAAGAATTACCGGTTCGCCGCGCTTGAGAAAATCTATGACGTTCTGCGCTTCCTTTTCTTCTTTCGGTTCGTAAACGAACACGGTATTGAGCGAACGCACGTTATCTTGTTTTTCCTCTTTCTTTTGGCGCGAAACGATATTGTCCGAAGAAGGATTGTAAGATTCCTCTCTCGCGGGATCGTCAAAATCCCGCAAGGACTTGAGTCTTTGCGAGTACTCGTCGAGTTCGTCGTGCGTATCCTCGTAATATGCGAATTCGCCGTTTTGTTTCTGCGTTCTGTCGTATCTCTCGTCGTAATCCATTATTGATTCTCCCGTTTTTCGTCGTAATTTCTCTTGCCGAACAGCGCCGTACCTATGCGGATCTCGGTCGCGCCGTGCCTAAGCGCGGTAACGTAATCGCCGCTCATACCCATCGACAAAATATCAAGTCCGTATTTTTCTTTGTTTCTTTCGTAAATCAGCCTTACGCTCTCATATAAGCTCTCGTCCGCGCCAATGGGCAACACGCTCATTATTCCGCGCGCTCTGACGTTGGTAAGTCCGGACGCGTAGGCCAAAAGCCCGTCCACGTCTTCGATCGCCGCTCCGCCTTTGCTTGCCTCTCTCCCGGCGTTTACCTCGATAAGCACGTCGGTCACAACGCCTTTCTTCCTCGATTGCTTGTCCGCCTCGTCGAGAAGTTCTTTAGACGAAATCGACTCGATAAGTACGACCTTGCCTATAAGATACTTGACTTTATTGCGCTGTAAATTGCCGATAAAATGCCAACTAACGCCGCTTACTTCGTCGACTTTGCTCAAAAATTCCTGTACTTTGTTCTCTCCGGCGAAAAACAGCCCGTATGACGGCAAAGCGTTTATGACATCGGCGCTTACGGTTTTGGTCGCGCATACGATCTTAACTTCGGGCGCGGTAGCGTATTTTTGTACGTCGGCGCGGATTTTGGCGAGATTATCAAGCATACATACTCCCTGCGGACGGATTACCGTCCCGCGATAGATTATATTATACACTATTTTACCGCGGATTGTAAAGTAAAATAAAATATTTCCCGTATCGTAAGCGACGATAAGTCTATTGAGCGCCGTCGCTCAGTTCCGCGACTATTTTGCACGCCAAAAATCTCGCCTTGCTTTCCGCGTCCGTATATCCCGGACATAATTCTTCGGCTGAAGAGCGAAAATACTCGGCTGCCGCGCTTTCAACTATCCCGCAAGACGGCGGACTGCTTCCCGCCGCGGCGGCGGCAAGCGAATAGTCTATCAACGCGTCGGCATACAAAAACGCCGCTTCGTATTTTTTCTTTACTTTAGATGCGTTCTTTTCGTCGGTAGTCGCTATATCTTTGATTTTGAGATTCAAAACTTCTCCGCCGTTTTTTTCCGCGACTTTTTCCGCTTCGGCGTACGTTTTGTAGCAAGCCGCCGCAACGTAATACCCTCCGTTAGCGTTGATTACCATGCCCGCGCCTTTGGAGGCGGCGTCCGAAATCGCCGCCGACTTCGCTTCGTCGATATCCTCGGTAAAAACAGGACAAAAAGCGTAATACTCCCTGCCCTCGACGCGGTACTCGCGCTTTACGAATCTTGCTGCGGCAAAAGCGACTAAAGCGAGCGCCATGGCCAGCGCCGTAAGGCGCAAACCCATATGCTTTTTACTTTTTTTCGGTATATTTTTACGTTTTGACGGAATAACCGTCGGAAAATCTCCGTAAATAATTGCTTTACTACCCCCTGAAGTGGTATAATTATATAGTAAAATATTCGGACGGAGAAACAAATATGCAATATCATATTCAGACGGCGCCGATCTGGGACGTTTTCAAATCTCCCTGCAAGTGCCCGATGTGCGAACTGAAAAACAAAGTCAACGCACGCCTTATACGTCAATACACCGACGAGGCGGTAATGATCCCCGAATTTCGCGAAAAAGTAAACAAATACGGGTTTTGTCCGGAGCATTCGGCAATGCTTTTCGACGGCGGGAATAAACTCGGCGTTTCGCTTCAGATGCAGACGCGCACCGAAGCCCTTAACGAAAAGATCCCGTATATCGACAAAATGAAAAAAGCGGGCGTTCTTGCCAAAGAACTCAAATCGGAAATGAGCAAGTGCGTTATTTGTCAGACGCTTGACGACAATATGACGCGCTACGCCTATACCATAGGTCAGATGTTTGTAAACGAACCGGAATTCCCCGCTCTTCTCGAAAAATGCAACGGGTTTTGTATGCCGCACTTTATTATGCTGCTCGAAAACGCGCACAAAGCGGGAAAAGGCGGCGACGAATACGTGCGCAATCTCATTTTCGTCCAAAAGCGCTCGCTGGAAAAGACCTGCCAGCAACTCGAAAAGTTTACCGGAAAATTCGACTACCGCTCGTCGCAAAAGTCGTCTTCGGACGGCAACGACGCCTTAGAGAACGCAATAAACAAAATGCACGGTCAGATCGTGAAAAACTAACGAAAAACCGAAACCGGATTTACGGCTTCGGTTTTGTTTTATATCTCCATATCGGGGAATTGGCGCTTGTTTACAAACTCGCGCATAAGCTTGATTTCGCCTATCATCCACGCTCTCGTACGTTCGTCGCTTTGCCACGTGGAAGCAAGTTCGAAGGATCCCTTACTTGCCGCGCCGTAAAACTTCGCAAAAGCCGGCAGGTAGGTCTTCGCAAGGCATAGCGCTCGCTTTACGTGAAAAGCCGACGTCGCGATAATTACCGAGTAATCGGTAAGATCGCCGAGCCGCCTTCCTATCTCCGCCGCGCCGAAAAGCAAATTTTCGATGGTCGTGAGCGCCCTTTCTTCGAGAACTATGTCTTCGCTCTTTACTCCGCGCTCTTCGAGACACTTCTTGAGAACGCGCGCTTCGCTCATTTTTTCTCCGCGAAACTCTCTGAGCGGCGCGCCGGAAGCCACGATAAACTTCGCCCTGCCCTCAAGATAGGGTTTCGCCGCCGCTTCGGCGCGATACGGCATAACGTCTACGCTGCCGCCGAGCAGCAAAACCGCGTCGGCAGTTACGTCGTCGCCGCTTATGCACGAGTAAAAGAAATCCGTTATTCTTTCGTCGCTCAGGGATTTTATTTCTTCGTCGGTAATCGAGCCGATTTTTATTTTATTTCCGCTCATAAAAGTTCAACCGCCTTTTTCTCAACGGCAAGTCCGCGTTCGTAACGATCGAGATATTTCGCAAAGCCTTCCGCGTTCGCCTTTGACGGCGCGATCGTCGTTGACTTTGTGTTTGCGAAAATTCCGTCGAGATAATCTTCAAAACTCCGTTTTCCGCCGGATATAGAGTATAAGGCGAGAAGCGACATTCCCCACGCTCCGCCTTCTCCGGCAGTCTCCATAACGGTTACCGGTACGCCGAACGCGTCGGCAACGTAACGCTGGAGCACGCCTTCGGTCTTAAATAAGCCGCCGTGCGCGACAAGCGAATCTATAACTACTCCCTCGCCCATGGTAAGCGCTCTTATCCCTATCGCAAGCCCCGCAAACGTCGAGTACAAAAGCGAGCGCGTAAAGTTAGGCAGATTCATTTCGCTGTTTATTTCGCGCGTAACTATCGGTCTGCCCTCGGTAATGCCGAACAAATGTTCGCCTGACAAAAAATTGTACGAAAGCAAACCGTCGCAATCGCTTTTGCCTTCCGTTGACGCTCTGAACAAAAGTTCGTACAGCTCGTTTTTGCCGATTTTTGCGCCCAGACGCCCCGCGAAATCCTCAAAAACTCTTACCCACGCGTTTAGATCGGACGAACAGTTTCCGCAATGCACGTTAGCCGCGGGAACGCCCGTAGGCGTGCAGAACATATCCACCTCGCGATGAAGTTTCTTGAGTTGATCTTTGAGTACGATGACGGCAAAAACCGAAGTTCCCGCCGAGAGGTTTCCTTTGCCCGCGCGGACGGAATTCGTCGCGACCATTCCCGTTCCTCCGTCGCCTTCGGGCGGACAGAAAGGAATACCGGGCTCGAGATCCCCGTCTTCGTCGATCAGAATCGCGCCTTCTTCAGTCAGATATCCCGCGTTTTCGCCGGCGCAAAGAGGGCGCGGCATAATGTCTTTTAACTTGAAACGATACCCTCTGTCTTCAAGTATCTTATCGAAAATCGCCGTTTTTTCGGCGTCGTAATCCTTGGTCAAAGAGTCGAGAGGGAACATTCCGCTCGCTTCGTTAAGGCCTATTACGCGCTTACCCGTAAGCAACCTGTGGACGTACCCTTCGAGCGCGACGAGATAATCGATATCCTTGACGTGTTCTTCCTTGTCGAGGATAGCCTGATACAAGTGCGCTATGCTCCACCTGGCAGGGATATGGAAACCGAAAATCTCCGTAAGCTCGTCAGCCGCGCGCGACGCCGTATCGTTACGCCACGTACGGAAAGGCGTAAGAAGTCTGCCGTCTTTGCCGAAAACCAGGTATCCGTGCATCATCGCGGAAACGCCGATAGCGCCGACGCGTTTTATCGTCAGACCGTACTTTGCTTTTACGTCGTCTTTAAGCGCCTTATACGCCGACTTAAGTCCTATCGTAACAAGCTCTATCGGGTAAGTCCAATATCCGTTTTCGTAGCGGTTTTGCCACTCGAAGGAGCCCGACGCGAGAACTTTGCCTTCACTCGACGTAAGCACAGCCTTGATACGCGTCGATCCGAGTTCAATACCTATCGCGCAAGAGTCAAAATCGATCCTCATATTTTTCTCCGTATCGATCATTATTTACGATTATATCACGGATAAGTCTTAAAATCAAGGAATTGAACGAAAAACGCTTATTTCAGTTCTTCTTTATGCGCAAAATCACGTAATCGGACTTATCGAAACTTACGGATAGCGTCTTGCCGTCGCTGTCGATCTTTTCGCCGTTCGCGGCGTTTTCCGCCTCTGCAAAACCGAAAGGCATTTCGATATGCGCTTTTGCGGGCTTGTCGAGCATATTGGCGACGAACGCAAGCGCGGACGACGGGGCGTCGAAATAGCTTACTTTCACTCCTTCCGCTCCGCTCTCAACGCCGTTGGTATAGTACGGCTTCCATTCGGCGTTGTCGAAATCAAAGCCGTCCAATGCCCGCCATATAGCCGAGGTTTCTTCGAGCGGGCCCATTGCGTCGTTGGGCTTTGGAATAATTCCGAACGGCAGAGCGCAAGCGGTAGCCTGTCTGTAAGTCCAGACGGGCGGATTAGAATAGCACAGCATATAAACGGGTACTCCGAGGCTTCGTCCGGTATATACCGAACGCATGAAGTCTTCCGGCACCTCTTTCGTTTCGCCGTTGAGCATTACGCTCTGGATGGATTCGCCTTCCCACAAAAAGTCGCAATACGATATAGCCGCGAGCGGGAACGCGCCGTAAGAATGTCCGTTGATAAACCCGCCGTACTCGTCGGCTATGGCTCTTAAACGCTTGAAAAGTTTACGTATCTCCCAGATCGGATAAGTCGGCTTCAGTTTGCCGTTTTCGTCCACGTAGCCGCAACCGTGCGCGCGGTTAGTACACGGCGATACGGAAAGAATACAGTCGAGATACAGCCCGTCGATACCGAAATTTTCAAAGATCTTGCGGATCTTTTCGACGTAATAATCCTGCCAGCCGCTCTTGTAGCACACGGTAAGGGCGCGCTGCCACGGTTTGCGATACCAGTGCCCGCGCTCGCCGCAAACGCTTACGTATTCGTCGACTTTTTCGGCGAAAACCGGCGACAGCGTCGATATTTCGTAGCCGAAGTACGGCGCGACTTTTATTCCGCGTTCGTGCGCGGCGTTAACGATCAGGCGCAGTCTGTCCGCCGCCTTTTTGGTAAGATCGGGCGAGTTTTGGATATCGTTCCACTTCTCGTGGATATACAGAGTATCCACGCCGAGCCGCTTTATTCTGTCGAACATCGTCTCGTCGCCGCCTTCAACCGCCGAAAATAAATATTCTTCGTAATCGGGCGCTATTTTCTTGAAGCAATCTATATGGAGATTGCGCTGAATAAACGGATTGGCCGGGAAAACCCTGACGGGCGTTACCATCATGCCGAATCGGAAAGAGATCGGGAAACAGTCCATTCCGTTGCTCTTGCCTTTATCGCGCCACTTCGTAGGTTCGCCATCGAGTATCCTCAGCCGCATAACGACCGTATCGCTTTCGGTTTCGCACTCGATAACGTCCGCGCGATCCCGCGGATTCCAGCCCTCGTCGCTTTCGAAAAATACGCCGAGTCCCGACTCGTCGTTACCTACGTAAAACTGCTGCTTAAACCCGGATTTAAGGAGTTTTTCGCCTATTTTACCGGCTTGCGAAAGTCCGCCGAGATACGAAAGGTCCTCTCCGTCGCGGTTTATGTCGCCGTAAGGAACGGTCTGATAAAACTTCGCCGCGGACTTTTTGAGCGGTATCTCCACCCACAGGCGTGTCAGGATTCTGTCGCCGTTATCGATCTTCTCAAGGCCGAAAACCTGATTTACAGACCTGCCTCTCGGAGCGATCGTAAGCGACCAGTCCATACATCCGTCGTCTTCGATCCTGACGTGCGTATTGAGCAAAAACCTCTCGCCCTGCATCGACTGAACGATCCGCGCTCCGTCTTCGCTTTCGTCCATTTCGAAATTCTTAACGTCCGTCCACTCCGCCAACGCGCCGTTCTCTTCGCATACTACGCGCATCGGAGCCGCCAAAAGCTCTTTGCCGAGCGAAACGACCGAACTCAAAAGCGGCGATGACGAAAAAGTATATTGCCTGTTTTTGTTCTCAACGAAAATTTGCGAACCCGAAGAACGCGTTTTTACGAAAAAATCTTTGTCCATAATCCCTCCTTAATGCATTCTGTAATCCAATTCGTACGGAAGCGGATACCTGCCGAGCACTTCGGCGTCGCTTATTCCGCTTTTATCCCTGTTTTCTTGCCGCGCGATGATCCCGCGATAAATATCCGTCCATATCGACGAAAGCGAATACTCTCCTTCCTTTATATCGGGTACGACAAGCGACGGATTTACGTACTTTAAGGCCTCGTCGTACTTGCCCGACTTGGCAAGACAGGCGCCCGTCAGCATTTTCAGTCTTCCGCTCGAACGGAGTTTTTCGCACAACGTTCCGTATATTTCTATCCAATCGGCGTATTTTCCCGCGCGCATAAGAGCGTAAGCGGTTTCTTTGGCAAGTCCCTCGTGATCGGGCTTGAGAGAAAGCGCCTTTTTCATAAGAAACGCCGCTTCTTCGGTATTACCGAAAACGTTACCTTTAAGGCACGCGAGATTCCTGTACGCCCACGCCGATTCGCGCTTTTTCAGCGAGAGTCCGAAATACTTTTCCGCGCTCTCGTAATCGCCCGCCGCGTAATCTATTATGCCCAGATGCAAATACTCGTACCACGTCCCCTTCAGCGTGCGCTTAATAGCCGTTTTCCAGAACTTACCGGTCACGAAAGACGGTATCTCGTCGTTTACTTCCCTAAGAGGAAGCGGAACGCCGCGAATAAGGGAAAACCAGTCTTTTTCCGCGTCTTTGACGCTTTCGGGGAAGAATTCGCAAGTTTTGCTTATCCTTTTGCCGAGTTTCGCTTCTTCGACGGCTCCCCAGCCCGATCCGAGCAGGGACGGAGCGCAAACCTTCGCGGGCTCGAAATACTCGTCGCGAAGCAGTTTTTTGCGTTCGCTTTGCACGCATTGAACCGCTTTTTGCGCGGCGAAATAATCGCCGTGTACGCTTTTCGCTTCCAGGTCCGCCGCACAGTATCCTTCGATAAACGAAATTTCGCTCCCGGCCTTCATGGGCGCGTGTTCGAGTTGCGTCCTGAGCAGTCCCGCCTGCATCTCGACGTAAGGCTTGCCTCCGTGCGACAGCCAGTCGTTCCAATGCCTGCCTCCCGCGCCGTTTCCCCACACGAACGCTTTTCTTCCTATAAGATTTGACGTCGAAAACTGCAGTAAGCCTTTGCCTTCTCCGTCTACGGCGGCGATCCATTTGTCTCCGTTAGGCGGCAAACGGAAGAAAAAATCTCTGGAGCGCGCCGCGTTTTTCGGATAAGTCGCGTCCACGCCGTCCACGACGGGAAGCGGAGACGAATCGAGTATATATCCGCCCTCTTCGTAAGAGCAGTAATAGGTTTCGCGGGCGGGCGCTATTATGCGCGTACCGGAAGTTTCCGGTACCGCGATATTGGACCACCAGTACACGAAAACGTCTTTGTCCTGCGGGTTTTCGATAGTCGTTTTGATCAGCAAAACGTCATCGACGAGTCTTGCCGTAATCGAATAAACCAGTCCGCGAATACGCTCGAACTCGTACATATTAAGCATTTCCGCCCCGTCGGCGGCGATAACTTTCCGTGCAAAAAGCGGCGAACAGGTAAGAGGATTGTGTCCTTTGATCCCTACGTTCCACTCCACGCCGCCCGAAAACCACGCGTTACGCAAAGCAAGGTTTGCGGGCTGAAATACCTGATTTACGTACAGGAGTTCGCGCCCGCGTTTTTTGTCATACAGCGACCACAGCCTTCCGCCCAGCGTCGGCAGAAAAACCGCCTTAAGATACTCGTTTTCGAGTACGGCGCTTTTTTTGCTCCGTCGCCGATATTACGGTCGTAAACGTCCTCGATCTTGTACGGCAAAAGAGTGCTTATCATTCCTTTGCCTATATATTCGGAGTCTTCCTTCGCTACCGCGTCGGTAACCCTGACGGTGGCGCGTATGTAGGCGTCGCCGTGTATATCGGCAAGAGAACTCTCGCCGACAGAGTCCACGCAACGCATTTTGAAATCGCCGAAACTCAATGACATATACTTATTCTCCCCGTACTATTCATACTGTTATTATACAACCAAAACGCGCCGAGATTCAAGCAAAAAAGCGCAAACGTCGGTCTGCGCTCAATTGATTTTTATTTTTCCTTAAACACTTGCTTTAAGGCGTCGAGAAGCTTGGGGGCTTGATAGGTTTAGCGACATGGGCGGTCATTCCGCAATCATGCGCCTTTTTTACGTCCTCGGCAAAAGCGTTGGCGGTCATGGCTATTATCGGAACGGAACCGTTGACTCCGCCCATCGCGCGGATTTCTTTGGTCGCTTCGTAGCCGTCGAGAACGGGCATTTGTATATCCATAAGCACCGCGGCGTATTTTTTTTCGCGCGCCGCGGCGATTTTGTCTACCGCATCACGCCCGTTTTCCGCGGTGTCCACCTCGAATCCGGCGTGAGTCAGGATAAGATACGCTATTTCGCGATTTATCGGATTGTCGTCGACGAGCAGCAGCTTAAGTCCGCTGAAGTCGATTTCTTCATCTTCGTTTTCTTTTGCGGGCAGATCCGCTTCTTCGGCTTTGTCAAAGCATAATCCTATTATGAATTCCGTGCCCTTGCCCTGCTTGGTGCGGACCTCTATCGTGCCGTTCATGAGATCGACAAAACTCTTTGTGATGGCCATACCGAGCCCGGTGCCCTGTATCTTTGATACGGTCGAACTGCGTTCGCGCTCGAAAGCTTCGAACACGCGCTTGGAAAATTCCTCGCTCATACCTATTCCGTTATCTTTTACGCTGATAACGTAGCACACTTCTTTCTCGTCGCTTTCGATCTGTTCCGCCTTAACGGTAACGGCCCCACCCGAAGGCGTAAACTTGAGCGCGTTGGAAATAAGATTGAGAAGTATGCGCGACAGTCTGCCTTCGTCAAAGACAGCGTTACGGTCCTTAACGGCGGACGTGTCCACGGTAAACGTAAGATTTTTTTCACGCATCTGAGTCTCGAAAATATCGCGTACCCGAACGAATACGTCGACGAAGTCCGCGGGAGCGAGATCGAGTTCGATTTTACCGCTCTCTATGCGACTTAAGTCGAGAATATCGTTGATGAGCGAAAGAAGATATTTGCTCGAATAATCGATTTTACCGAGATAATCCGCAACGACCGGCGAAAGATCTTTTTCCTGGAGCGCCAGCGCGGTAAAACCGGTAATCGCGTTCATGGGCGTGCGGATATCGTGGCTCATATTAGAGAGGAATACGGTCTTGGCCTTGTTGCTTTGCTCCGCCCTGATACGTTCGCTTTCTATCTGCCGTTCGCGATGCTGAATGACCGAAAATACGCTGAGCACCAAGCCGAACGACGCGAGCAGTAAAAGGATCTGCACGAACGAAATGCCGAGTATATTGTCGGTAAGCTTGGATACGCTTTTGCCGAGCGACGTTTCCGCCGCGTCTACACGCGGATCGTCGGGATCGACTCCGAGATCGTCAATGACCGTTTTGTACGTCGAAGAAATATCGTCGACGGCAGCCTGCTTGTTGTCGGCGAGCGAACTGGATATCCAGAGTTGAGAAACGAACGTGATAAGAACAAGCAAAACGACCCAAACGACCGACGTTTTGCCCATACGCCGCGTTTCGTCGCGCGAAATAAGAATGCGGAATACGACGATACCCGCGATGCTCCACGCCACTAAAATCAGATACGACGCCGTGGAAATGGTGTTGCCGATACCGATCGCGGGCACTAAAAGATAAATAAAGAAGAATGCCGACAGCAAGAATCCGATTATACCGGTCACCATTACGGGTATGTCTTTATCGGCTTTTGCGGTCTTAAACGCCGCGAGCGACGTGTACGCGTACGCTATCGCCGCGCCGATCGTCGTGACCTCCACTATCCAGCCTATCGCCGTGCGACCGAAAAACGGTATAACGACCGATACCGCCATAATGAGTATAACGGCGTTTTGGGGAATGCCTTTCGAGTTGAGTTTAGAGAAAACGCCGGGGAATACCTTATCTTTCGCCATTGCGTACACAAGACGGCTTACGGACACGTAGTTGGCGATTATTCCCGTGATTATGCCGGAAAGGACCGCGATTCCGAGAATAACCAATCCCGCCGTCCCCATAAGCGTCGCCGCGGTATTGAAAGTCGGGATACCTTTGGATCCGCTGAGCCCGGCAAGCGCGGATAAATACTCGCCCCAATCGGCATAGCCGTCCGGAATAACGATCACCGCAAGCAGAACGAGCGCGACGTAAGCGATAACCGCCGCGACAACGGCAAGCGCCATTACCCAAACGGTTTTTTGCGGTCGAACGAGAATTCTTCCGCAGAATTTGATACCGATTCGAATCCGACGTACGCCCACGGAGCGAGAGCCACTATCGTAAATACCTGCGAAAAAACGTTTCCTTTCCCCGAAAACATCGGTGTAAAGCCCTGTATCGCTCCGCCGTTTTTGATAAGGGCAATAACCAAAGCGGCGGTTATACAGCCTATAAGCAAAACGGAAAACGCGATCTGCAGCCAACGAGTGAGTCTTTTGCCGAGCATACACAGAAATCCGAGCGCGACAATAAGCGCGACCGATACGAGTAATTCGCCAAAATATATATCAAACCCCGCTATTGTATAGCTGAAGCCGAATTCGAAAGCCGTACCGAAAAGCGTCCGAAGCATAAGCGATAATGCCGTCGCGTTTGCCCACAGTACCGCGATATACGTAAGAAACAGGAACCAGCCGCACAAAAAACCGTGATCGTGGCCGAAATTATACTTGG
>CACZPH010000042.1 GCA_902783025.1 uncultured Eubacteriales bacterium
AAGGACGGTAAAGAGCTTATTCGATACGCTCCGGCCAAGAAGGAGACGGCTTTTTCGATCCCGGACGGCGTAATTACCGTAAAAGGATGCGCATTCAATGCAAACGATAGCCTTACGAGCATAACGATCCCCGCTAGCGTAGAAACTATCGAAGAACGGGCATTTTATAATTGTTTCGCGCTTATTAACGCGACGTTCAAGCACACAGAGGGTTGGATAGCCGCTGTTACCGAACTTCGTCCGGAAGATTTGCTTGACGCTCATACGGCGGCGGAGTATCTGAAGGACGAGTATTGCAAATATACTTGGTACAGAGCATAGTATTTTTCATTACATTTTTTAGAATCGAAACATGAAACGTTCGTTATTATTTATATTATCCCTTGTTATTTGTTTTTGTACGGCGCTTTTTGCCGTAGGTTGCGCGGGTGAAAATTACACCCAAGGACTTTTGTTTACCGAAAACTACGATGGTACGGGGTACGTTGTAAGCGATTTAGGAACCGCGGCGGATAAAACCGATATAATAATTCCGTCAAGCCATAACGGTATGCCGGTCACAAGGATCGAGGGCGGTGTTTTTTCGTTCAAGGATCATATAAACAGCGTAACGATCCCCGATAGCGTTATGAGGATTGACGATTACGCTTTTTCATCCTGTTCCGATCTTACAAGTATTAACGTAAGCGGCGGCAACAAGAGATACAAATCCATTGACGGCAATTTGTATACGAAGGACGGCAAAACTCTTATATGTTACGCTCAAGGCAAATCCAATTTGACTTTTACCGTTCCCGACGGAGTGACGGCTATAGCCGATTACGCGTTTTCCGACTGCGAGAGACTCAGAAGAATAACGCTCTCCGACAGCGTGACGAGCATTGGGAAAAATGCGTTTTCTAATTGTTCCTGCTTGTCCGACATAACGCTCCCCGACAACCTGAAGAGTATAGAAGAGAAAACGTTTTACGGTTGCAAAGCTCTCAAGAACATAACGATCCCCGACGGAGTGACGGTTATAGCCGATTACGCGTTTTCCGATTGTGAAAAACTTGAAAACGTATCTGTTCCCGACAGCGTGACGGACATTAGCGGCTTAGCGTTTTCGGGCTGCAAAAGTTTAAAATATAATCGGTACGATAACGCGTATTATTTGGGCAACGAAACCAACCCGTATCTCATTCTTGACATGGTGGCGGACAAAAAGGCCGGGACATGTGAGATACACGAAAATACCAGGCATATTCAAGTTGCGGCGTTTTCGGGTTGCAAAATGCTGAAAAGAATAGTAATTCCCGACAGCGTGACAAAAATACAAGGTTATACGTTCGAAAATTGCAGCGAACTTTCCGCAGTTACTCTCCCCGCCGGACTGTCTGAAATCGGCGATATGGCATTTTATGGTTGCTATAATATTAAAGAGGTATTCTACAACGGAGATTTGGCGGGATGGTGTAATATAGAGATAGGTATCGACGCTTTCGACTTCCTCTCCTTTTTGAGTAGCAGAAAATTGTATATCAACAAAAAACAATTGACCGGAGATTTGGTTATTCCCGAAGGTGTTACGAAGATAAGCCGCCAATCGTTCTGTAATTGCGACGGTATTACAAGCGTAACCATCCCCGAAGGAGTTACGAGTATAGGTGAAAAAGCGTTTTACGAATGCAAATCTCTTGTTAGCGTAACGATTCCCGCCGGCGTAACGGAAATCGGTGAAAGCGCGTTTTACGGTTGCGGCGGACTTACGAGCGCGATTTTCGGCAATACTGCCGGCTGGAAAGCGGGTGACAAGGATCTTAGCGCCGACGAGTTGTCGGACGCGTCGAAAGCGGCGTTTTATCTTAGAAACTTTCACGCGAATCATGTATGGATGAGAAGCGAGGATGCGGACGCGTGATCGTTTTTCGAAACGAACGCTGCGTTACGAATGCGCCCGTAAAATCCGTTTCAAAAACTATTCGTAATAAAAACACAAAAATTACTTAACGTATTGACAAAACGATATCGGTGTGATATAATTACGCTAATATAATAGAATTATTATTCAAAGGAGTTTTTACCATGAAGAGAATCAAGACTATCCGGACCAGAGATCTTTGCAAGAGCGCCTCAAACGGCGGTTGCGGCGAGTGCCAGACTTCTTGCCAGTCCGCTTGCAAGACGAGCTGCGGAATCGCTAACCAGAAGTGCGAAAACAAGGACAAGGACAACAAATAAACGCTTAACGAAAATGCCGATTCCTTATGGATCGGCATTTTACTGATAAGGAGAAGAGTATGATACATTGCTACAAACTCGGACCTCTCAATATCGTACTCGACGTGTATTCGGGTTCCGTTCATCTCGTCGACGATGTCGCCTACGACCTTATCGGAATGTACGAAACGCAAAGCAAAGAGGCTATTATAGCGACGCTTTGCGAAAAGTACAAGGGAAGAGGCGACGTAAACGAGAGCGAACTTGCCGAGTGCTACGACGACGTTACCGCGCTCAAGGAGCAAGGTAAACTTTTCGCGCCCGATACTTTTTCGTCGCTTGCCGGCACGCTCAAGGAGCGTAACGCGGGCGTCGTAAAGGCGCTTTGTCTGCACGTCGCGCACGTGTGCAATCTCAACTGCTCGTATTGCTTTGCCTCGCAGGGCAAGTACCACGGGGAGCGGGCGCTCATGTCTTACGAAGTGGGCAAACGCGCGCTTGATTTTCTCGTGGAAAACTCCGGCAAGCGCCATAACCTCGAAGTCGACTTTTTCGGCGGCGAACCTCTTATGAATTTCGACGTGGTAAAACGGCTCGTTTTCTACGCGAGGAGCATAGAGAAGCAAAACAACAAGAATTTCCGCTTTACGCTCACTACCAACGGCGTGCTTATCGACGACGACGTAATAGACTTTTGCAACAAGGAAATGAGCAACGTCGTGCTCAGTCTCGACGGGCGAAAGGAAGTCCACGACAGATACAGAGTGGATTACGCCGGCAACGGCAGTTGGGAAAAGATCGTTCCCAAGTTCCAAAAGCTCGTAGCCGCTCGCGGCGGCAAAAATTACTATATGCGCGGCACTTTCACGCACGCAAACCCCGATTTTTTGGAAGATATCAAGACGATGCTCGATCTCGGCTTTACGGAGCTGAGCATGGAGCCGGTAGTTTGCGCGCCGTCCGATCCGAGCGCGCTCACGAAGGAAGATCTTCCGATAATACTTAAGCAATACGAAGACCTCGCCTTTCTTATGGACGAGCGGAGAAAGCAAGGCAAACCCTTTACTTTCTATCACTATATGATAGATCTCACGGGCGGTCCGTGCGTATACAAGCGCATTTCGGGCTGCGGTAGCGGAACGGAGTATATGGCTGTCACTCCGTGGGGCGATCTTTATCCCTGCCACCAATTCGTAGGCGAGGAAAAATTCCGCTTAGGCTCGGTTTTCGAGGGCGTTACCAACACGAAAGTGCGCGACGAATTCGCTTCGTGCAACGTTTATGCCCGACCAAAGTGCAAGGACTGCTGGGCAAAACTGTACTGCTCGGGCGGTTGCGCCGCCAACGCTTACCACGCTACGGGTAGCGTAAACGGCGTTTACGAGTACGGTTGCGAACTTTTCCGCAAGCGTATGGAATGCGCCATAATGTTAGAGGCGCTCAAGGAAGAATAATGAACACGCCGATCTGCGATTTTATCGACGGATACCGCGCCGCGAAAAAAGTGCGCCTGCATATGCCCGGGCATAAGGGAAAAGGCGCTTACAGCCGCGATATTACCGAAATAAGCGGAGCGGACGTGCTGTATTCGCCGCGCGGGATAATTCTCGATAGCGAGCGTAACGCCGCCGCCCTATTCAATGCGGCGCGGACGGTTTACTCGACGGAGGGCTCGTCGCTTTGTATTCGCGCGATGGTGCGTTTGTGCGTACTTTACGCCAAAAAACGCGGCAAAAATCCGCTTATCGTAGCCGGCGCCAACGCTCATAGGACTTTTCTTTCCGCGCTTGCTTTTTCAGACGCAAAATGCGAATGGATCCGCTCGGATTCGTTGCTGTCCTGCCCGATTTCGGCAAGCGAAGCGAAAGCGGCTATCGAAAAGTACGATCCCGTCGCTCTTTACGTCACTTCCCCCGATTACTTAGGCAACCGTCTCGATATAGGCGCGTTGAGTCAAGTCTGCCATGAGAACGGCGTACTGCTTATAGTCGACAACGCTCACGGCGCGTATCTGAAGTTTGTCGGAAAAGAGCATCCCATCGATCTCGGCGCGGATATGTGCTGCGACTCCGCGCACAAGACTTTGCCCTCTCTTACGGGCGGTGCGTACCTGCATATTTCCGCGGCAGCACCCGAGGAGTTTTGCGAGTGGGCGGACGATGCTATGGCGGTTTTCGCCTCTACGAGCCCGTCGTATCTGACTCTATATTCGCTCGACAAAACTAACGCCTTTTTAGCGCAAAACGGCGCGAAAAAAGCCGAAATTGTCGCCAAGAGAGTGCAAAAACTCAAAAAATCCTTACAAAAGCTCGGTTTTACCGTGCTGTGCGGCGAACCTTTCAAGCTTACCGTACTTCCCAAGTCCTACGGCTACGAGGGCGGCGAACTTGCCGCGATATTGTCCGAAAGCGGCGTAGTATGCGAGTTTTACGATCCGGATCACGTGGTAATGATGTTTTCGTTCTCTTCTTCCCTCGCCGATTTTACGGCTACGGAAAACGCGTTTGCGGCGGTTGTGCGCCGTTTCCCGATTACGAGCGCGCCTCCCGCTATCGTGGCGGCAAAACGAGTCATGACGGTACGCGAGGCTATGAATTTACCGTTCGAAACCGTGCCGACAGATAGAGCGAAAGGCAGGATTCTTGCCTCTTCGTCGGTATCATGTCCGCCCGCCGTGCCCATACTTATATGCGGCGAGGAGATAGACGACGGCGCCGTCGAAGCCTTTAAGTATTACGGCATACAGGAAGTTAAAGTTGTCGCCGAGTGCGACGAAAAGGAGAAAATATGAAGGATTACGAACTTATCAAGGCGCTCGAAGTGCCGCAAGGCAAAATAGACGCCGTTCTCGACACCGACACCTACAACGAGATCGACGACCAATACGCGCTCGCGTATATGCTCGCCTCAAACGAGAAAATCAATTGCAAGGCGATTTACGCCGCGCCGTTTTTCAACGACAAGTCTACCGGTCCCAAGGACGGCATGGAGAAGAGTTATGACGAGATAATGAAGATATTAT
>CACZPH010000043.1 GCA_902783025.1 uncultured Eubacteriales bacterium
TACTTACCTACTAAGTTTTGGGGTAAATAGCGGGAGCGAAATGGAAGAACTTTCAAGACAAGAATTATTGCTGGGCACGGAAGCGAGCGAAAAGTTGGCGCATAGCCGTGTGGCGGTGTTCGGCGTAGGCGGCGTAGGCGGCTACGTAGTCGAGGCTTTGGCGCGCGCGGGTGTGGGTAAGATCGATATTTTCGACGGCGACGACGTGGCGGCGAGCAACATAAACCGTCAGATCATAGCGCTCCGCTCCAGTGTAGGCAAGAGCAAAGTCGACGTGATGAAAGACAGGATTCTCGATATAAATCCGCATTGCGAAGTCAACGCCGTAAGGAAGTTCGTTTTAGAAGACAATATCGGCGAGATCGATTTTTCGCAATTCGATTACGTCGCGGACGCGGTGGATACCGTCGCGGCGAAGCTCGCGATAATCTCGGCGGCAAAAAGCGCCGGGACAAAAGTAATAAGCGCGATGGGAGCGGGTAACAAGCTCGATCCTACGGCGTTCGAGGTCGCGGACATTTATTCGACGTCTGTTTGTCCGCTCGCTAAAGTTATGCGCCGCGAACTGCGTAAGAGGAATATCGGCTCGCTCAAGGTGGTATACAGCCGCGAAGAGCCGCTTTCGTCGGGAGGCAGAACGCCCGGCAGCGTGTCGTTCGTGCCGCCGGTAATGGGTTTGATAATGGGCGGCGAAATAATCAAGGATATCATAAAGGAAGTACGAAAATGAAAATCACAACGCGTGGAAGATATGCGCTGCGGGTTATGGTCGAACTCGGTCTGAACTACGGCAAAGGCTACGTGCCGCTCAAGGACATAGCGGCGAGCCAGGAAATCTCGCAAAAGTACCTCGAAAGCATTACCGCGGACCTGTCCAAGGCGGGTCTTGTGGAAGGTATTCACGGCAAGGGCGGCGGGTACAAACTCGTCAAATCCCCCGCGGACTATTCGGTCGGCGAGATTTTGCGCGCCTCGGAAGGTTCGCTCGCGCCGGTAGAGTGCTTGGAGAAGGGCGCGAAATGCGACAGAGCGGAAAAATGCGCGACTTTGCCGCTGTGGCAGGAACTCAATAAGGTAGTATCGGATTTTCTCGACGGCAAAACTCTCGCCTCGCTCTTGTCGTTCGACCCGTCGGACGATTATGTCATCTGATATGGATAAGACCAACGTAATGCGTCTTCTCGACGTGGCGGGGATAGAATACGAAGGCTACGAGTACGACAAAACGCTTACCGACGGCGTAAGCATAGCGCACGTTCTTAAACGCGACGAAAACGAAGTTTTTAAGACGCTCGTAACGGTGGGCGCGGACAGGAATCATTACGTGTTCGTGGTGCCGGTAAATTGCACACTCGATCTCAAAAAAGCCGCACGCGCCGTAAAAGTCAAGGCTATCGAGATGATCAAGCAGAAGGAACTTTTGCCGCTTACCGGCTATATCCACGGAGGATGTTCACCCGTGGGAATGAAAAAGCCCTTTACCACCGTGATAGACGAAACCGCGATACTGTTTGACAAAATTTGCGTTTCGGCGGGAAGAGTGGGGTATCAGGTGCGCCTTGCTCCAGACGCGCTTAAGGACTACGTGGGCGCGACGTACGCGGATATCGTTAAGGAATGAATTTTGCGCTTTTGCGCGATATAAGGAGAAAAATATGAAAGTAAGAGTTATCCAACCGCCGTATTCCGGCGACTTTGCCGACCTTGACAAGAACTTCGACGCGCAACTTAAGCTTCTGCGCGAGTGCGACGAACCTCTCGATCTTATAGCGCTGCCCGAATCGACGGATATTCCGGCGTTTACTCCGGACGTCAAAGTGTGGGAAGAAACGACCCGCCGCTTGGGCGAAATAATATCGCGCGAAGCCAAAGCCGCGGCGATTCGCTGCAACAGCATGGTGTCGTACAACATCACGACTTTCGTAGAGCATAATATGTGCTACAATACGACGATATTGCTTTCCCGGAAAGGCAAGGAACTGGGCAGATACTACAAGGAACACCCCACGCCCGGCGAAATTGTTTCGCACCGTCAGACGCGCGGGTACGTATACGAGAGCGTGGAGCCCACGATAATCGAATACGAGGGAATAAGATTCGCTTTCCTTACCTGCTACGACTTTTATTTTTACGAGTATTTTTCGCGGCTTGCCAAGTACTATCCCGACGTGATAATCGGCTGTTCGCATCAGCGCACCGATACGGTAGACGCGCTGGAGACGATGACCAAATTCGCCGCCTACAACACTAACGCGTATATCGTGCGCTCGTCGGTCACTCTGGGGGAAGGCAGCAAGGTGGGCGGCTGCTCTATGGTGGTTACTCCCGAGGGTAAAATTCTCAAGAATATGCTCAGCCGTCAAGGCGCTTTTACCGTCGAATTCGATCCACACGCCAAGTATCTCAAGCCCGCCGGCTACAAGGGCGCCGTAATGCCCCACCACGAGTACACCGAAAAGGGCAGACGGCCGTGGAAATACCGCCCGGCAGGTCCGGCGCTCACCGTCTACGACGACGTTATGCCGTATCCGAGAGTTTGCGCGCACAGGGGCTTTAATACCGTCGCGCCCGAAAATTCTCTCGCCTCGTACGGACTGGCGGTAGGCATGGGAGCCGAAGAGATAGAATTCGACTTGTGGACGACCAAGGACGGTCAGCTCGTTTCGTGCCACGACCTCAACTTGGAGCGCGTGTCCGACGGCACGGGCAAAATCTGGGATTATACGTTAGACGAGCTCAGGAAATTCGACTTCGGCGCGAAGGTCGATCCGCATTTTAAGGGAATGAGGATAGCGACCTTTGAAGATATTCTCAAGAAATTCGCCTGCCACTGCATAATGAATATCCACGTCAAGATCTGGGATTTTTCCGAACTCGATCCCAAACTTGAGGAGATAGTCAGACTGATACGCAAGTACGATTGCGCGCGTTACGTATACTTTATGTCGTCCACGCCCGCCCGGCTCAAAGCGGCGCTCGAGTACGCGCCTGATATCTGCTGCTGCATGGGCGCCGGACAAGACAGATGGAAGATAGTCGACAACGCCATCGCCACGGGCTGTAAGAAAGTTCAGCTTTTCAAGCCGTATTTTAACCAAGAAATGATCGACAAAGCGCACGCGCACGGCATCAAATGCAACGTGTTCTGGTCTGACGATCCCGAGGAGACGGTTAAGTTCCTCGATATGGGCATAGACACAATTCTTACCAACGATTATCTCAGTATCAAAAATACCGTCGACGAATACAAAAAGTCGCACGGTCTCGATTGATGCGGCTTAGCGGCAAAAATATTTTGCGCGCGGTTTTCGTCGCTGTCGCCTCGGCGGTTTACTGCGCGTTTCTTATTCTCGATCTTTCCGGCTCCGTTAGCGCCGGTATCGTCGTAAAGTACGCGGGAATGCTGTGGTGTTTTGCCTTTTCGTGCGCGTTTATGGTTTTGACGCGCGGCAAAACGGCGCTCGTTCCGCTCGCGTTGCTCTTTACTCTTATCGCCGACTTGTTTTTGCTCGTCATAGACGCGTATTACGAGATAGGAGTGGCGGCGTTTATAGCGGCGCAGAGCGCGTACTTTGCCCATATTTGCGTAGTAAGAAGCAAATTTTTGCGCGTTTCGCTCGTTGTGAGAGCGTGCGTCGTAGCGGCTCTCGAGATCGGGCTTGCTATCGCGGGCGCGTTTTCGCTTCTCAACGCGCTTGCCGCGGCGTACTTTACCATGCTCGTATTTAACTGCGCGGACAGCGCCGTTATTTTCCGCTCGCGGATCGGGAAACTTCTTACGATAGGTTTCGCGCTGTTTATTCTGTGCGATATCTGCGTGGGGCTTACCAACATTTTGCCTTCCGTTGCGGCGAGCGGAGTTATCGGCTTTACGACTTTCGGAATGTGGCTTTTTTACTATCCGTCGCAAATTATGCTGACGCTATGTGCGGGAGAAGAAAAATAAATGGATTTTTGTTTTACCATCGACGACAATATAAGATTTTTGAGAAGTCTTACCGAAAATAAGCCCGCGAGTATTTTCGATAACGACTATCTGTCCATGCTCTTGCGACTTCGCCTTAAGTACGGTCTTAAAATACAACTCAATCTTTTTTTTGCCGACGGAGCGGGCTTTGACCTCAGCCGCATGACGGACCGTTATGCCGGCGAGTTTGCCGAAAGTTCCGACTGGCTGAAGTTTTCTTTTCACTCTTATAAGGAAAGTTTCCGCCCGTATGAGTTTTCGGCAGAAAAAGAAGTCTATGACGACATGATGAAAGTAAATAGTGAAATAACGCGGTTTTCGTGCGAAAAGTCGCTTGGCAAAACCACGACTATCCATTACTGTCTGCTTACCCAAGGCGGGATCGAGGCGACGAAAAAAGCCGGTTATCGCGGTCTTTTGGGACTGTTCGGCGACGACGAAAAACCGCGCTTTTCGTACTTGCTCGGCATTGACGAATCGGCACGGGCGCGAAGAGGCGAGATAGTGGATTCCCGCTCGCTTAAAATAGGCTCGATAGACGCCGTGCTCAATACTTTTTCGCTTGCCGGCGCCGTGGAAAGAGTAAAAGAGCTTATAGGCAGAGAGCATATCAGAGTAATGATACACGAGCAATACTTCTATCCCGATTACGAACGGTATCAGCCCGATTTCGAAACTAAACTCGACCGCGTTTTCGCCGTGCTCAAGCAAGCGGGATACGAGAGTAAATTTTTCGAAGAGACTATATAACATACGAAATAAGGTACGCAAAAAGCCCCGTTTACAGGGGCTTTTCGTTTACGTAAATAGTTTTTTGAGATCGTTTTGCGCTAAACGGGACTGTTTTTTCCTTGGTTTTTGCGATACGCCGACGGAGAGCAACCGAGTTTTTTTTCGAAAGCGCGCCGAAAAAAAGTCTGCGACTCGAAGCCGCATTTTTGCGCTATCTCTTCCACGCTCATGTCCGTTTCGCGGAGCATATAGCCCGCCGAAGCGAGCCGCAGATCGTTACGGTAAACTATCGGCGAAACGCCGTTTTCAGCCTTGAATACGCGGTAAAACCCCGGTTCGCTCATAGCGCACGCCTTAGCCAGCGCGCCGACGGGAGCGTTTGCGGCGGGATCGGACGAGATCAACTCGAGAGCGGGGAGCGTGCGTTTTATCCCGGCTTTTTCGGCGTGCGAGTTGTTTACGAAAGCGGAAATTATCGAGAGCGCCGCCGAACAAGCGAAGAGCGGATCTTGCGCGTTTTCCCCTTCCGCAAACATCCTCGCCGCGTCCGGTATCTCGCAGGCGCGGAACCTTAGCCGATAGTCGCGTATAAGATCGGCCGTAGGCGCGAAATCGAAATGCATAGAGTGCATTATCGTGTTTTCTTCGTAGTACTCGCCCTTATACAAGCCGCCTTTTATTACCGCGAAACAATTGCCCGCGTTTGCTAGAGTGATAGTATCGTCGTGATAGAGCCGCACGCTTCCCTTTTCGAGATACGCTATCGAATAGAACGGGCGCGGAAGCCTCGAAAAGTCCTCGATTCGGCGTTTGTCGTAGGTATAACGCTTGAATTGAAGGTGACCGAAAAGTCCGTTGCGTATTACGTCCATACTTGCTCCTTGATAGAATAGTGTCGGTTTTATACAGTATAATATATTGCGTTTTGCAAGTCAAGCGTTATATAATCGAAGCAGGAGGTAGAATTATGAATTTTTCGGGGAAAAACGCCGTCGTCACGGGCGCGGCGTCGGGTATGGGTTTCGGCACCGCCTTAAGACTCGCGCAAAACGGCGTCAACGTCGTTATGTGCGATATCAACAAAGCGGCGCTTGAAGATAAGGTAAAGGAAGTAAACGCTGTCGGTAAGGCGATCGGCGTGGTTACGGACGTGCGTGATTACGCTCAGGTGGTGCGCGCTTGCGACGAGGCGGTAAGAAAGCTTGGCTCGATAGATTATCTCGTTTGCTGCGCGGGCGGAAGCGCGAAACGCATTCTCAATTCGCCCGAAAGGTTTGAAGACACGCCCATCGAAGTTTTCGACTGGGGCATCGACGTAAACCTCAAAGGCGCGTTTTACTTTGCCCACAGAGCCATGAAAGAAATGTCCAAGACCAAGTTCGGCTCGATAGTCGTGATGGGTTCGGTAAGCGGCATAGAAGGCGGCGAAGACGCTTCGTACGCCGTAAGCAAAAGCGGACTTATGTACGGACTTACGCGCTCGCTCGCAAAAGTGGGCGCAAAGTACAACGTGCGCGCCAATTGCGTCGCTCCGGGACCCGTTCTTACGCGCGACAGTATGAAATATATGAAAACGCTCATGAAGCGCGCCGCGGAGCCCGACGAAATAATCAACGTTATCACGTTCCTTCTCTCCGACGAGGCTTCCGCGATAACGGGTTCGACGATGCTTGCCGATTGCGGCAGAATGCTCGCCGACGACAGAGGATGGGGAGAGTATAGCAAATGAAAAAGTTTTCGGATTTTACGGAGCCGGTAATCTGCACGTTCGCTCAAGGCTATACGTGCGGTTCCCTCGCGGCTAAGATAACGCGCGCGCTTTACGACGGCACGGACGCGGTGGGAGTGTACTTTCATCACGTAAAGCAAGAGGAGCGCACGGACGAGAAAATCAAATACGTGTTCTCTCTTTGCGCCGACAGACCTATTTACGCGCTCTCGTACAGGGGAAGAGAAAACGAAGGTAAAACCGACGACGAGATAGGCGAAGAACTCGTGCGTCTGGGCGCTTTGGGCGCGTCGACGGTCGACGTAATGGGCGATCTTTTCGCGCCGTGTTTCAGTCAGCTTACAGACGACAAAGCGGCGATAGACAAGCAAAAAGACCTGATAAAGCGCATTCACGACACGGGCGCGGAAGTGCTTATGTCGAGCCATATCCAGAAGTATCTTTCCGCAAAGGAAGTCGAAGAAATGATGGCGGAGCAATATTCGCGCGGCGCGGATTTTGCCAAGGTGGTATCGCGGTGCGACAGCGAAGAAGAGCAGCGCGCGAGCATAGAGACGGTACTGCACCTTAAGTCTGTTTTCAAAGACAAACCGTTCCTTTTCCTTACCATGGGACCGTACACCCGCCTTCTTCGCCTTATAGGACCGCTTTTGGGGTGCAGAGTATGGCTCGCGGTCGACGATCACACGGACGGCGACACGATAGCCCAGCCGGATCTTAAGACGATCAAGCGTATCAGGGACTCCGTGGATTTAAGGCCGTACAAAAGATATTAAGACAACGAAAAACTCAATACGTATCGCGCAAAACGAAAAAAAAACTCCGTAGCCGTAAGGCCGCGGAGTTTTTTGAGCGGATTTACTTTTCGGTAACGCGCAGGAATACCGCCGAGCAAGCGGGAACGGTTTTGCCGCCCGATATATATTCCGCGCTACAACCGCTGTTGAGGGAGTAGTTAAGTTCGCGCTCTTTGTTCGAGTAGTTTATCGCGCAGGCAATATATTCTTTTTTGCCGAGCGGATGAAGCGTTATGCAAACTTGCGGATCGGAAGAAACTATCGGGCGCTTTGCCAATATTTTTTTCGCGGCAAGCGCGTAAATTTTGCAGTATAGAGTATCGTTGAACGCTCCGGCGAGCGTAAACAGATCGCGCTCGAGCGGAAAATTGAGAAAATATATTTCGCCTTTGCCGTATTTATTGCGGCTCATGACTATGTTGCCGCACTCGTTTTGAGCCAAAACTTCCGCGCCGACGGAAACGAGCGACAATTCCTGATTTACGCGGTATTTTACGTCGCCGAAGGCAAAACGCGCGGTGTGTTCGCAGTTCGATCTTACGTTGCCTTCGCTCTTTAAGCCTATCGCGGACTGAAGGTCTATAAGGCTGCCGCCGTCGTAAGTTATCAGCACCGTAGCGCCTCTTTTCGCCTCGCCAAGAAGCGTATCCCACGCGCTCTTGCGCACTACCGCCCACTTCGTAACGCCCGGCAAAACGTAAAAATCCGCCTTAGGGACGGGCTTTTCCGCGTCACCGCGCGCAAACTTGACGTCAAAGCCCGCTTGCTTGGCCAGCGTAAAGCAAACCGAGCCGTTTTGCCACTTGTCGCACTCGCCCAGAACGCACACCGCGTCCGTAAGGTGCGGCGGCATCGAGTCGAAAGGCAAAGCGTTTATATCGCTTATGGTCGAGCGGATAGCCTCGCCCACGGGTTTTGGCTTGCGCTCAATGTCGAGGGCGCCGAGCGAACGCTCCATCAGCGACCACGAATACGGCGGAAAATCGAGTTTTTTATGCTCGGCGGCGCACCACCAATAGTGGCCCTTTATGTCGTTGGCAAGGCACGAATAGATGTTTACGCGCGCAAATAACGCCGCGTCTTCAAGACTTGCCGTCGTCTCGGTAAAGCAGTTTTGCTCCTGCATTATCACGTCCTTGCCGCCCAGATCGCGGTAAAAGGCGCTCTGCGCGGTCGGGAAGATAGTCGAGCGCATACCGCTGGGCGGATCGTAATCGTTGTTTATCGTAGGCGAAACGTACGGATGCGTCGTCATATAGTCGGTAAGTTCGCCCTGATCCTCTATCAGCCATTCGCCCTCGTCGGCGCCGAGTCCGTGCATACCCGAGCAGATCGGCCGCGTAGGATCCTGCGCGCGTATAGCGTTTTTGACGAAAGCCGTCCACGCGTACGCCTGATCGCGCGACGGGCACGGCGAGAGGCAGTTGCACTCGTTGCCAAGGTCCCACGCCTCGATATTTTTGAGGTCCTTTATTCCGCCCACAAAGCCGCGGATAAACTTTTCCGCCCACACGTACGCGAGCGGATCGGTAAAGAGATTGCGCCCGTCGAGCAAAGGCGGTACGAACATCCTGCCGCTCATCCAGCCGGTAAGAACGGAAACCGTGAGCGAAACGCCGCGTTTTTCGCACCGCGCGGCAAAGTCGCGGAACTCGGCTATCATGCTTTTGTCCACGCCGTCGTCGCAGGCAAGCGGCTCGTCGGTGAGCGCGTTTACGTACTCGACTCTCTTCATGCGCCACCCATACAGCGCCTTGACGGGCTGAAAATCCCGCCAGCACGGGAAAACGCGCAGATGTTTTACTCCGAGCGCGGCGATAGCGTCAAGGTCGGCGTCGATAACGGCGCGGTCGTAACGCTTCCACATTTCGGTCCCGTGCGCCGAATCCCAGTAATTAAGTCCGATACAAAAGTCCATTTTCCTCTCCCGAAAAACTGATTTGTAATTATTTTAGCGTTTTTTCGCGCAATAGTCAACACTTTCGGCGTATTGTCGCGGCTTAAGTATATTTTTGTCCTCTACCGCGCAAAAAAGCGCGAAAACCCGATACGTATGCGGCAAAACGAAAAATCCCCGCAAAAAGCGGGGAAAATTTTACAGATATTTTTTGATAAACTCGACCGCTTTGACGATATCCTTTTCGGGATCGTCGCCGCACTCGCGCTCGATGGTAAGGAATCCGTCGTAGCCGATCTCCTTGAGCGCTTTGACGTAGTTTTCGAAGTCGACGTCGCCTTCGCCGAGCGGGGTTTCGAGATACGTGCCGCGCACGCCCTTAGCCGGCGGCTGACCTTCGACGTACTCGCCGTAAACTTCCGCCGCGGGCACGGGAACGAGGTTTTTGCCGTCCTTAAGGTGCGTATGAACGATGTAGTCCTTGAGCATATACACCGCTTCGACCGCGTCCTGGCGCGTAACCATCGTAAAGTTGGCGGGATCGAGGTTTACGCCGACGCCGCCTTTTGTCGCGGACACGAAGCCGAGCAGAGTTTTCGCGTCTTCGGGGCCCGTCTCGATAGCCAGAGTCACGCCCTTGCTCATAGCGTATTTGCCGCACTCGGTGAGCGCGCGGAGCATAACGCCGTAGCGCGGGTTGGCGGGATCGGACGGAATAACGCCTATATGCGTCGTCACAACCTTAGCGCCGAACTCCACCGCAAGGTCGACGATAGCTTTCGTTTTCTCGACTCTTTCGGCGTTGTCGGACTCCTTTTGGAAGCCGTACCCGCCCATATCTCCGCACAGCGCGCTGACAACCAACCCGCAATCGGAGAGAAGTTTTTTGTAAAAGTCCTTTTGTTCGCTCGTCAGCGTCCAGGGCGAAAAAGCGCCTTTGGTCGCGTAGATCTGAACGCCGCTGAGTCCGAGCGCCGCGGCCTTGCGGATCGCGGTTTCGGTATCGGTCTTAAAGCAATCTGTAATTACGCCTATTTTCATGACAAAACTCCTATTTCAAGATTATTTCTTTTCTTATCGCCGCCGACTGATACAATTCGTCGAGCAGACGGGCGGATTCGAGAACGTTGTCGATGTTGCTGCGGTTTTTCTCGCGCGAAGCGATCGAGTCGATAAAGGCGCGGTCTTCCTTGAGATACATATTGGGAATATCGTACTGCGGTTTTTCGGTTTTGCGGGTGGTGCCGTCGAAAAACTCGTAAAGAGCGCAGTAGTCGAGGCGCGCGCCGCCCTTGTCGCCGAGGAAATCGATATACATTTCGTCCTTGTCGAGGTTTTGCGCCCACGCGCCGTTAAACGAAATGCTCGCCTTATCGGTGCGCACGTACCCGGTAATGAAGTCGTCGACGTCGTTAACGCCGTGCTCGATATCCGCGGTGTCTTCCGCCCACATATAGTCGTACTTGTAGTCCTTCATGTTCTTCGCCATTTCGCAGTAGGCGTCCGCGGTAACGGTATTAAGCTTTGCGCCGCCCAACACGTACAGGATAAGGTCGAGGAAATGCACGCCCCAGTCGATGAGCACGCCGCCGCCCGACTGGGATTTGTCGGTAAACGGTCCGCCGAGTCCGGGAATGCAGCGGCACTTGCGGAATGAGCAGTAAACGTGGTAAATATTGCCGAACTTGCCCTCGGCGTTGAGCCGCGCGAGTTCCTCAACGGACTTGTGGTAGCGGTTGCAAACGCCTATCTGGAGCATTCTGCCGTACTTGTCGGCGGTCTCCGCCATTTCCTTGGAGAGCGCGTAGTTGACGGTGATGGGCTTTTCGCAAAAAACGTCCTTGCCCGCCTTGAGCGCGTCCATAGTAACGGTGTAGTGCGCATAGTTGGGCGTAAGTACGAAGACAGCCTGAACTTCCTTGTCGTTTAGCGCGATACGGTAGTCGGTGATGGCGTTTTCGACGTTGCGGTATTTTTCTTTTGCCTTGAGGGCTTTTTCTTCGATGAGGTCGCAGGCGTACTTGATCCTTACGTCCTCGAGCTTTTCGAGCGCGGGAAAATGCGATCCGTTGGCGTTCCTTCCGCAACCTATTACGGCGATAGTAGTCATGATTTTCTCCTTTTTGATTTTTGTTATTTAAGATAATGATACCACCGCGGGCGAAAAATTGCTTATCACGCGTTGCCGTATCATTATCAAATATTTACATTATGATTATACCAAAATATATTTTGCGTTGCAAGAGTTTACGCGCGGCTTTGGGAAATAAAAAACAAAAAAAATTTCCGAAAACCGCTTGACAAGCGCAAAGCGGACGTGTATAATGTAAATATAAATTGCACGCAATCTAATTGTGTACAATTCAAAGCGACGGCGGCGAGAAAAGTTTTCCGCGCCGCGCAAAAAGCAAAATAAAGGAGAATACAAACAATGAGCATTTACGATTATTCGGTAAAACGCGCAAACGGCGAAGATTTTTCGCTCAAGGAGTGGGAAGGCAAGGTGTTTTTGGTAGTCAACACGGCTACCGGATGCGGATTTACACCGCACTACAAGCCGCTCGAGGAGATGTACGAGAAGTACCACGACAAGGGCTTTGAGATATTGGACGTACCCTGCAACCAGTTCGGCAACCAGGCGCCCGGCTCGGACGAGGAGATCCGTCAGTTTTGCACGCTCAAGTACGACACCAAGTTCGAGCAAATGAAGAAGTCCGACGTCAACGGCGAAAACGCTTTGCCGCTTTACGGATTCCTGAAGGAGCAAAGGCCGTTCGAGGGCTTTGGCAAGGGCTTTACCGCCACGATGATGAAGGCGGTGGCCAAGGCTAAGGACAAGGACTACAAGAACAACCCGGATATCAAATGGAATTTTACCAAATTTTTGGTAGACAGACAAGGCAACGTCGTAGGCCGCTTCGAGCCGACCTTCGACATGAAGAAACTCGACGAAGAAGTCGCTAAACTCTTGTGATCATGGACGAATACGAAGGACTTAAACTCGAAAATCAACTGTGCTTTCCGCTTTACGCTTGCTCCAAGGAGCTGGTAAGGCGGTATCAGCCTTTTTTGGACGAAGTGGAGCTGACCTATACGCAGTATATCGCCATGATGGTGCTGTGGCAGCGCGAAAAGATAAACGTCAAGAGCCTGGGCGAACTTCTTTATCTCGACTCCGGCACCCTCACGCCGCTGCTCAAGAAGTTAGAGTCCAAGGGCTACGTCAGCCGCGTTCGCGCCTCGGAAGACGAGCGCGTCCTCAACGTCGCGCTCACCGACAAGGGCAGAGAGCTCAAACAGCGCGCCAAGTCCATTCCCCCGCGCATAGCGGGCTGTCTGGGCCTTAGCGAAACGGAAGCGAAGACTATGTACGCGCTTCTTTACAAGGCTATCGGCAACCTTCGCGCGGAGCAATAACGCAATACGTATCGCCTGATTTTAACCTAACCAATTTTCCTATCCTTTTATTCTATCCAAAAAAGACGACCTTCCCGGCCGTCTTTTTCGGTGGTTTTACTTAAAGAAATCTTCGAGCAGCTTGTATTCGGTTTTGTCCTCGCTGAATTTGTGGAACATACTTGTCGTAATATACAATTCTTTGTCGATGCCCGACTCGTCCAAAACGACGAATGCGCTATTGACTTTGTACTTTTCGGCGTATGCTTTGAGCGCGTTGAATTTTTTCTCGGAAAACTCGTCGATATTTGCGTTTGTGCCTAAGCGGTTTTCGCCGCCTTTCGTTTCTATGATCCACAATTTACCCTTAACGCCCAAAATATAATCCGGATAAAAAAGTTTTTGTTTACCGTAGTCGTTGGTGTACAGTATCGAGAAGTAATCGCTGCCTTTGTCGCCGTTTTTGTAAAACCAGTCGGAATGCTTTTCGCACCATTTTTCAAATTCGAGTTCGACTTCGGACTTCCCTGCACGACTTAAAACGTATCCGTCGTACACGTTGCGTTTGCATTCTTTGAACGATTCGGGCGCATAAATAATGACGTTTTCGCGCGGGAACACAAAAGAAGCGGTATTCTTTTGAGTTGTCGAAATCGTCGTCTGCACGGACGAGTACGAAGACTCGCGGAAATCGTTTTTGAGCAGAGTGCGGTTGTTGATAACGAAAGGATAGACGTCGCGAGTAGATAGCGTAAGGAGTTTTCCGGTATATTTTTGCGTGCTGTCAAAAAGCCTGCGCAAAATTATTATCATACTGTCGTATTTTACGCCCGCCGCGTCGGCAATATCCGCAACGCATTGATGAAAAAGTCTTCCGTCGCTGTGCGTATTGAGTTCGCGGCTCAAATTGAGTTCGTGGACGTTTTCGGTATTGTCGGTGACCGTCATCACACCCTGTTGAGCGGAGTAGAGTATATCTTTGCTGAATTTATACCCGCCTTTTGCTTCAAGTGCGCTTTGGTTATGTTCCGCTTTTGCGCCCAAACCGTATTTTTTTACAAAGAACTTTGTCGCCGTTTCGAGAATCTGGACGGGATCGTTTTCGACAAACGAAACGGATTTTAATTCTTTCGTGAGTTTGAAATCGTAGAAATCCTTTTTTAAGAAAACTTTTTTTGCCTCAAATGCACCACTTTCGCGTTTAGCGTATTCGATAAACGCTCTGTCAAGCGTATATATGTAGCAATAGTCAAGAAATTGATTGCCGTAATGTTTCGCTTCGGGCATACGCCTTATGCGCCCTATCGTCTGTATCTCAAAGGTTTCGGACATATTGTCGCGCATTTTTACGAGGATTTGCGCGCGCGGGCAATCCCAACCGAGCGCGACGGCTTGCTTAATGATTATTGCAACGGGCAAAGCCGTAGGCGAATCAATTTGTTCGAGGTTTTCTTTTTGGTCGCTGAGCCATACCGCAAGGCGCTTGTTAAAGTATGTAATTCCTTTTTCTTCGAGAATCTTTTCGATTTTTGCTTGCTTGTCTTCCGACTTGTTCGGTATTTGAATTACGATAAGAGGGTTTACTTTACTGCCGGCGTTTTTATATTCTTCGGCAAGCTTCTTTTGTTTGTCGAGCGCAAGAGAAAGTAAGTATTCTTCTTCGTTTTCGATCGTGGTATTTTGTGGGATTCCATCGTTGATATAAATCGCCTTTTTGATCAGCCCTTCGGCAATTACGTCTTCCTCTGGAATATCGATAAGCGTAGCGTTTCCGTAATTGAGCGGAGTAGCGGACGCGCGAATTATCTTGTCCGCCTTAAATAGCGCAATTATCTCGTTAGCTTTATACGTGTTGTTAAAGTGCTGTTCGTCAACGATAATAATAAAGTGTAAGCCGTTTAGTTGCGCGGCTTTTATTCGATCAAGCAAGTTTTCGTGTTCGCTGTCCTGTATCGCGTTGTTTTTCTTGTTGGTAACCATTTCCCAGTTAATAAAAGCAACATCGTTTTCTTCAAAGCCCGCCGTCAAAACATCGGCGAGCAATTTTGTCTGCGCCGAGTGGATATACGTATCCATTTTTGCTTTCGACTGGTCTTCGAGATTGCCTTTTCCGGGCGTAAACCAAACGAAACAGGTCTGCGCATTTTCTTTGAGATACCTATCGATAAAGTGCGTAAGAATTATCGTTTTGCCGCTGCCCGTGCAACTTTTCAAAACGATTTCTTTTTTGGGTTTTCTGCAAGCGGCATTTAAGTCCGCTATCGCTTGCATTTGAAAATTTTTAAGAGTCAGATTCATCGGTTTTCTCCATCATTTTTTCAATTTGGTTATATTTTTCTATTGCTTCTTCTCTTATTTGTTGGTTTGATTTTATTATATTTTTCTTTTTATTTTCACATATTATTTCTTGTTCAATCAGCGCAATTCTCATTGTTTGATTCAATTGCTCGTTATTCATTTTTATCTGTGAAGCAAAAAGTATTTTCCTTAAGATAGGATCAACAACATCTTGGAAGATAGTAAATAGAATATGTGAAATTAGATAGATATTGAAAATCACAATAATTTTTAAAAATACTGATATATCATTACTAATTAAGCATAACGGAGTTGTGTAGACCAAGCATCCTAATGAGATGATAAAAAGAAAAATAATGATTCCAAAATTTATGTTATGCTTATAGTAAGATAACGACTTTTCAATATCCATAATTCTATCAAAACCAATACCATCGGAATTGGGTTTATTGTCAATATATTTTGAAACAACAACATGCCATATTACAAAAAGAGAGATAGCAACTGCAAATATTGTCCACTCAATTTCAATTAGTTTTATTGTTGAAGATATCGGCAATAAAGGAGCTTGTCCAATTGCGGCGGAAGCAGCAATGATAAGTAAAATAATTGTATAAGTTATTAGTTTTGCACCTGTAAATATTGAGTTGCGTTTAACTAGATAAATGATATAACTTATTAGATTTACAACTCCAAAAAATACGCTGATTATTATTGATACTATGGAAGCATTAAGAGCATCAATAAGTCCTTGTTTGTAAAAACCGCTTAAAGCAAACACACCGAGAAGAAAGCCTAAAAATGACGAAATTAAGAACACAAAAATGTACTTTAATAAAGTTTTTATAATTTTTTTTCTTGTCTGCATGTTTTATTTTACTTCTCCATGTCCTATTTTTAGTTGGATTCTTCTTCCATTTCTTCGAGCCTATTTTTTTCTAAGAGATCAACGTATGATTTTATTTTAGTTGCTTTATCTATCATCTTTGCAGGATAAGTGTAATTTAATATGTTGGTTGGTTGCGAAAAGACTATTCTATCAGTCTTTTCTACAACGTGTACAAAAAATTTAAGTGTACCGCTCGTGTATATGCCATGGATATTAACTGCAATATAATTTAGGGAAATAAAGATAGTATCTTTATCTTTGCAGATATCGGATATAAATTTTTCTTTTTCTTGACTATTACTTATACTTGGGCTTGGAAACATTAAGAATTTACCAACACTATAAGTGTCTTTTGCAATCAAACTTAATTCGCCGGATTCCCCACGAGCTTTGTTGTTTATAAAAACATAGTCTTTTTCGAATATTGTTTTTTCTTTATTAGGTTGAGTGTTTATGTTTATAGATGTGAAACACACATCTTTTAAACTCGCTGTTTCTGAACAATTAAACACAAATGTTAGGTATACACCGTTAGTAAACCGTGCCGTAAATTCTTTATCGGAATACTCTTTTATGCTTTCATTGTATGTCATATAGTATCTTAGGCAGGCTGAAGAGTTTTCCGTAATACATACATTGTCAACACTGGTTATTATTGGATCAAGTTTCTTTAAAATTATATTTGGAGCAGTACGGATTATTAAATCTTGCTTTCTATACTCTTTTTCTTCTTCTTGATACAATCTAGTTTGGCTTTGATTCTCTTCAAGGATTCGTTTATTATCTTTAGCAAGTTTATCAGCGGTTTCCTTGTGCCTTTCGGCTTGTATATACACCATTACGCCCAAAAATATTGTTGCTGCAGAACTTGCTGTAGAAAGAGATAGTGTCAACCAATCTTCTTGGCTAAAACTTATACCGCAAATAATAGCAAAGAGTGTAAAAACAATTAGCGGTATTAAAAGAAGTAAAAACAAAAAGTAAGCTTTCTTCATATTACCCCCTTAGTTCGCCGTAGTAGTAGTCGGGAATGACGTTGATATTTACGTTGTGCGAAGTAAGCTTGTCTTCGGTTTCGGGAGTCACGAAAACGTCGTGCCCTACGTAAACGGCTTTGTAAGCAGTTTCGCCGTTTATCGAATCGGCAAAGGTTTTTAGCTCGTCGTCCGTAAGACAAATAGCAACCTTATTATTACCGGCAAAGTCAAGACCGTTTTCAAGTTCGACAAGTTCTTTGATATGTAAGAGAAGCTTGTCCGCATACTCGTAATATAATTGCTCCGAGATAGGAACAAAGTCAACCTTGTAGTATTTCAGGCTCGCCTTATAGTCTTCTTTGGCAATTACGCGCTTTATGCGCTCATACGTTACGTCACGGCAGATATTATTTTCATTATTCGTGCAAAGAATAAATTTACGCTTACCGCCGTCTTCCGCGTTTAATTTCATAACAGCGTGTCCTGTTGTTCCACTACCAGCAAAAAAGTCTAGAACAATAGAACAATTACAATGCTTTATCAAAAACTGTATTAGTTCTACAGGTTTAGGATTTTGAAACAAGTCTTTAGTCCCAAAAACTTCTGTTAATTGTTTTGTCGCATCGCCTGTTTCTGCCAAATCATATATAATACTGCGACTTTTTATAAGTTTTCCTTTTAACTCGTTGAAATACACTTTTTCATAAGGAATCCAAGAATTTTTCTTTTTATCAAAGCTCCAATATATATTGTTTTGTTTTATTATTTCCGTCATTTTTTGTAAACCAACGCGCCAACGGCCATCTTTTCCATCAGGAGCTTTCGGAAAATAGTCGCTTTTGTCAGGAGCTTTGATTGAAAAATACATAGAAGGTCGATCTTCTTTATGTGCAGAGCTTCCCCATTTTTCTAGTTTAACAAGAGTATAGTTTCCATAATTGTCTTTTAGCTTAAAATCTTCTATTTTAGCTTCTTCTTGGAAATTTAACCACTTAAAAGCAAAAGCTTTTCGGTAACACAGTATATATTCATGTTCAGTAACAAAAAACTCGTCTGTTTGTCCACCGCCAGCTTTTTTACGCCATATCATTGTACCTATATAATTATTATCATTAAAAACATTATCACAAAGTATTTTCAACTGTGCTTGCTCATTATTGTCAATGGAAATAAAAATTACCCCTTTATCAGAAAGCAATCTATGGGCAATTTTAAGTCGTTCTGACATAAACGATAACCATTTGCTATGCTTGAATTTATCTTCACTGTCGACAAAAGCATCGTCATATACAAAGTCTTTATTACCTGTATTATACGGAGGATCTATGTAAATAAGGTCAATTTTGCCTTTGTGTGTTTTTTCGAGGAGTTTTAGGCTCGCCAAATTATCCCCTTCGATAAGAAAGTTTTGCGTGCCGCCGTTGTCGATTTTAAGATCTTCGTTTTCGACCAAGACCGGAACGTTCTTTTCGAGTAACTCGTCGACTGCCTCACGGTGTTCTTCGAAAACAAGCCCGTATTTTTTGCCGTTTATATCTTTTTCGATATCGGACAAATAGACGAGTAACCTATCCGTGTTATCGTCGTGTTTTTCGATTAGCGTTTTGCGTATCTCTTCGATTTCGCTAAGCAGTTTTTCTCTCTTTTCTTTGGATACGTTAGTCGACATAAATACCTCTGATGTTTTAGTTTATTCTATTATACATACTTTTGCCGGGAAAAGCAAGGCAAAAGGCGGAATATTTGCCGGCGTGTACCGTTTATGGGCGGTCAGGATTTCCCGTTACGGTACTCGGTGGGGGAGACGCCGAGGGATTTTTTGAACAGGGCGGAGAAGTGGTGCGCGTCGGAGAAGTTAAGGCGGGCGGCGATAACGCTTATCGAGTCGGACGAGAAGCGGAGCATGATCATTGCGATGCGGATCTTGGATTGGATGATATACTGGTGCGGAGTTATGCCGTAGGTGGCGCGGAAAGTGCGGATCACGTGCTCTTGAGAGAAGAAAAACTGCCGCGCAAGGTCGGCGATCGAGATGTCGTCCATGATATGGCAGTCGATATACAGCCGGATCTGTTCGGGCGGGGTGGCGATCGGCGCGCCCGTCGCGGCGTAAGCGGTCAAAAACTGCACCGCCTCGAGAAAAGTGCGTGCGGTCAGGTTTTCGTACTCGGTTTTCGTTTTCGCGCCCGCAGCGGCAAACCACTCGTCAAAAAATTTCTCGGTATTCGCGCCGCGGAAAACGACGCAGTCGTCCACGCCGTACGCGCTCATTATATCCCGCGACAGCTTGCCCTTAAAGTTTATCCACACGCGGGCGAAATCGTTGTCGGGGTTGGAGTAGTAGATCTGGTTTGCGCCCTCGCGGACGAGGAAGGTGTCGCCTTTTTGGACCGTAAAAATTTTGCCGTCCGAAATGATTACGCCGCCGCCCGAGCGCACGTACTGCATACACGAAAAAGGCGAGTTCATGCGCAGAATGTAGCAGGGCATATCCGTCTCGGTGTAGCCGTACAGCGTTATCTCAAAGGGGTTGCCTTTTGTGTCGAAAGGCGGCTTGATGATCTTTGCGCCGACGGGCGTTTCGAGATTGATGACCTGGAATTTGTTGTCCATACCGTTCTCCTTTGGCTAAATTATACCAGTTATTTCGGGCTAAATCAAGGCAAAAAGCGGATAAATATCAATTTTTTACACTCAAATAGCTAAAGTTGTATGTTTTTGCGCTTGCCTTTGCGCCCGCAGAGTGGTAAGATAGTATCGAGGATAGAAAAATGGCTTTTCTCGTGCTGACAAATTCCGATATGCGCGCGCTCGTGGACGAAAAGGGCGCCAACTGCGTAAGCCTTACCGATTCGCGCTTGTCCGCGTCCGTTTTGCGCCCGCTCATAGAGGGCGAAACGCCCGAAAACCCGTTCCTTCACGGCTCGCCCGTCCTTATGCCGCAAAACCGTATCGAAGGCGGCGCGTTCGACTATGACGGCAGGCGTTATACCTTCCCGCTCAACGAGCCGACGACTAACTGTCATATCCACGGCGAAGTGTACGACAAGACCTTCCGCGTAGTAGAAAAAGACGATACGTATTGCGTTTTGTCGTTGTTTTTGCCCGAGCGCGAAGGGTTTTTGCACGATCGGGAAGTGGTGATAAGATACGACCTTACGCCGTCTTCGCTGCGCCGCACCGCGACGGTAAAGAATTTGTCCGTCCTCGATATGCCGCTGTCGTTCGGCTACCACACGACCTTCAACGTGCCGTTTTGCGACGGCTCGGACAAAGAAAGCGTATTCCTGTCCGCAAGCGTGGGCGCGGAGATCAAGCGCGACTCAAGATTTTTGCCGACCGGCAAGCACGGCTTCGGCTCGGTCGAGAAGAGCATAAACGCCGGCACGTTCCCCGCGCTTAGTCGCAAGATAAGCAAGCATTACCGCGCCATAAACGATACCGTTACGCTTACGGATACCCGCCGTCGCGTAAAAGTCGAATACGTATGCGACGAAAAGCTCCCGTACAGGCTGTTTTACAACGGTAACGCCGACGAGTATATTTGTCTCGAACCCATCTCGTGCCGCGTAAACTGCTACGGCGAAAAAGGGCGCGACGAAGCGGGATTCCTTACCGTTCCCGCCCGCGGTGAAGTAAAATTTACCGACGAAATTATCGTCAAGGAGTATTGATATGAAAGTTACATGGCTGGGTCAGGCCGGACTTATGTTCGAGACCTGCGGCAAGACGATTTTGGTCGATCCGTACCTTAGCGACAGCGTGCGCAAAATTGAGCCGCACAACGCGCGCAGAGTGGCTGTGGACGAGCGCTTTCTGGCGGTCAAGCCCGATATTATCGTGCTCACTCACGACCACCTCGACCACACCGATCCCGAAACGCTTTGCCATTATCTCGGCGCGGATTCGTCCGTGCTCGTGCTCGCGCCCTACAACGCGTATCAGCACGTGCGCAAGGAGTTCGGCGGGCTCAAAAACAACTACGTATTGTTTTCGCCGCTTACGCGCTGGACGGAAGGAAAGCTGACGTTTTACGCGATCACGGCGGCGCACTCCGACCTTACCGCGATAGGCTTTTGTCTGAAGGCGGAGGGCAAAACGTATTACGTTACCGGCGACACGCTGTATAGCGAAACGCTTTTTGCGGACCTTAAGGCGCTTTCGCTCAAGCCCGATTACGTTTTCGTACCCGTCAACGGCAGGGGAAACAACATGAATTTTGCCGACGGTGCGGCGCTCTGCGCACGTCTCGGCGCCAAGGCGATACCAATGCACTGCGGACTGTTCGACGACTTCGATATGCGGTCTTTCCCGTACGAAAACAAGGTAGTGCCCGAATTTTACAAGGAGATCAGGCTGTAAGGCGTAGCCGAGCGGCAAAACGGAGATAATTATGAAAATCACAAGACTCGAACTCATCAAGGTAAAACCGCGCTGGATGTTTCTCAAGATGTACACGGATTCGGATATCGTCGGCTACGGCGAACCGATTCTGGAGGGACACACCAACGCGCTCGAGGCGGTAGTCAAAGAATTTGAGGACTACCTTATCGGCAAGGATCCCATGCGTATCGAACATCACGTTCAGGCGCTGTATCGCGGCGGATTTTACCGCGGCGGTCCGCTCATGCTCTCGGCTATCAGCGGCATAGAGCAGGCAATGTGGGACATCAAGGGCAAGTATTACAACTGCCCCGTTTACGAAATGCTCGGAGGCAAATGCCGCGACAAAGTGCGTATGTACACGCATATCAAGACGACCGGCGCGGTAGAGTTTTCGGTCGAAGATATGCTCGCCATGGCGCGCAAAAGGCTTCAACAAGGCTACACGGCGCTCAAGTATTCGATAATCCCGCCTATTCACGCCACCGAGCCGCCGGCTAAAATAAACGAGCATATCGAGCGTTTCGCCGCCGTCCGCAAGACGATAGGCGACGACGTCGAACTTGCCATCGATTTTCACGGCAGAGTCGCGCCGTCGCTCGCGCCCGCGCTTATCGAAAAGCTAAAACCTTATTCGCCGATGTTTGTCGAAGAGCCCGTATTGCCCGAAAACGTCGACTGCATGGCCGATATTTCGCGCAAAACCACCGTGCCCATCGCGGCGGGCGAAAGACTGTTTGGCAAATTCCAATACCGCGAACTTATCGAAAAGCAAGCGGTCAGGATAGTTCAGCCCGACATTTGCCACGTAGGCGGCATTTTCGAAGGGCGCAAGATAGCCGCCATGGCGGAAAATTACTTTATGACCGTCGCGCCGCACAACCCGCTCGGACCCGTGTCGCTCGCATCGTGTCTTCAGCTCGACGCTTGTATCCCCAACTTCCTCGTGCAGGAGCATCCCGGCAACGCCGACGGCTCGGATCTGGGCGTAGGGTATATCAAAAAGCCGTTTGTTTTAGAGGGCGGCTATATCGCCGTTCCGGACGGTCCGGGACTCGGCGTCGAACTCGACGAAGACAAGCTCAAAGACAAGATCTACGACGGCAAATGGACCACGCCGCGCGTTTACTTTGAGGACGGAAGCAACGCCGACTGGTAAGGAAAGCGAAACTTTATTTGCGGTTTTCGCGTAAATAATTCTTAAAAACGAAACAACAAAAAACCCGATCAAGGAGAGAGAAATGAATAAATGCGTATTCGTTACCGGCGCTACCGACGGCACCGGGCTCGCTATCGCAAGGCGCTTTGCTAAAGAGGGCTACGACGTTATGATAGGCTCCAGGAGCGGCGAACGCGCCGAAGCGGCGGCAAAGAAAATTGCCGATGAGTTCGGCGTTTTCAGTAAGGGCTACGAAACCAGAATTTTTGACGAAGACAACGTCAAGGCTATCTTCGACGATATTTATAAGAGCGGCAGACGAGTGACCACGCTCGTGCTCAACGCCGCAAACCTGGGCATAGGACAAGAGAGCCTTACCGTGAATATCGACGACTTTATGGCGGTGTATCAGACAAACGTAGGGTGGAACTTCATGATGGCGCGCGCCGCCGCGAAACATATGATAGAGAATAAGGGCGGCTCGATAGTCTTTATTACTTCCAATTCCGCTATCCGCGTGACAAAGGATCGTTGCGCGTACTGTTCGAGCAAGAGCGCGATACTCGGCATGAGCAAGTCTTTCGCGGTTGACTGGGGCAAGTACGGCATTCGCTCCAACTGCGTGCTTCCGGGCATGATCAAGACGGAGCGCTGGCGCACCAACCTTAACGGCACGAAGTACAGCCTTCCCAATTACACGCCCATCGAGGACATCGCCGAGTACGAAGACATCGCCGACGCGGCGTATTACTTCGGCTCCGATCAATCTCGCAACACCACGGGCGCCGAACTCGTAGTCGACGGCGGTATGCTCGCCCAGCTCACCCCGGACATAACGAGAAAATTGTGGAAAGACGAAGAGTGATCCATACGTAAAAGCACGCTGCAAATCGAGCGTGCCTTTTTCGTACAAAGCGGCAAAAATCCGGTCGGATTGAAAGCGTAAGAAAAAAATCGTTCGTTTTGTAATACGTTTTTGACAATTTTTTCCGTAAGCAATACGTTTTCGCTTTTTTCGCCGTTTCGTTGACAAAGCGGCCGAGCGGGCGGTATAATTAAGAAAAATACAGAGGAAAGGGAGAGGAAAAAACATGAGCGAAAGAATAGAGCGCGCGGCAAGGTATCTCGACGAAACGCCCAAGCCCGCCGAGTACAAGAGCGCGTACCACTTCGACGTGCCTATCGGCTGGATGAACGATCCCAACGGTTGCGTCAGATTCAACGGCAAGTACCACGTTTTTTATCAGCACAATCCTTACTGGCCCGATCGCGCGCCGATGTACTGGGGACACGCGGTGACCGAAGACTTCGTGCATTGGACGAATTTGCCGCCCGCGCTCGCGCCCGACGAAGAATACGACAAGGACGGATGCTGGTCGGGCAGCGCTATCGAAAAGGACGGAAAACTGTATCTTATGTACAGCGGCGTGAGCAGAGGGATCCAGCAGCAGTGCATGGCGTACTCGAGCGACGGCGTAAACTTTACCAAGTGTCCGCTCAATCCCGTGATCCCCGAAAGTATGTTGCCCCCCTTCAGCGCGGGCAACGACTTCCGCGATCCGTATTTGGTCAAAAAATCCGATACGTATTACGTAATCACCGGCGCAAAGGACGAAAGCAAGCGTTGCGGAAGGGCTTTGCTGTTTGAGAGCAAAGACCTCGAGCATTGGTCGTACGCGGGCGAATTTTTCCGCGACGAGAATATAACCACAGACGGTATTTTCGAGTGTCCGTCGTATTTTTCGACGATCGGCGGCGACGCGCTTATCACGAGTCTTAATAATTACTACTCGGACGATCCGGTTTACCGTAACGCGCACGTTCCCGTGGCGTACGTCGGCAAAGCGGACTTTGACAAGCGCAAGTTTACCGCGCGCTCGCGGCAGATCCTCGACTACGGTTTCGACTTTTACGCGCCGCAAATAATGTATTGCGGCGACAGATTTACGGAAATTACCTGGATGCAGGCGTGGTCGCGCTCGTATCCCACGGGAAAATTCGGCTGGATAGGCTCTCTGACTTTCCCGCGCGAAATAAGCATAAAAGACGGGCTTATCGTGCACAAGCCCGCCCGCGAATTGGATAAATACTGCTTTTTGCAAAGTTGCGGCGAAGCCGAAAACGCGTTCTTTCCTCTCGTCCCCGCCCGCGTCAAGCTTACTCTCGGGCCGGGCGCAGGCTTTGCCGTCGAGTCCGAAAAAGCCTTTGCGAAATGCGAATACGACGTTTTGCGCGGCGCGCTCGTGATGACCCGCGGCGGCGACGTAGGCGTGACGGACTCAAGGTGCAGGAGCGAAAACAACTGGACGGAGCGCGTTTTGCCTCTGACTTCCGCTCCGGCGCTCGACGTGCTTGTCGACAACGCGAGCGTAGAAGTCTTCGCCGAAACGAAAACGGAAAACGGCGTAATGAGTACGACGGCGTTTTTCTCATCCGACGCCGGGATCAGGATAAGCAAGGCAAAGTACGAGTTTTACGAAATCAAGGTATAGCAAGACAAAACAAAACCTCCCGCCGAAACGACGGGAGGTTTTTGTGTTCTTATTGTGCGTCTTCGATAGTCGAGCCGAAGGGCGCGAGGCAAAGGCGAGCGAGCTTGAAGCATTGTTTTCCGAAGGGGATACCGATGATCGTGACGCAAAAGATTACGCCTACGAGGAAGAATCCGAACGCCTCGCCGAGGCCGCCGAAGAGCAACCAGAAGAGGTTAGCAAACGGGTGCGCACCGAAGTCGGTATTGATCGTCTTGCCGAACGGCCAGAGCATAAGTTTGGCGAGCTTGAAGAGCTGTTTTCCGAAGGGGATACCGATGATCGTAATGCAAAAGATCACGCCTATGAGGAAGTATCCGATAGCGGACCAAAGACCGATAAGAATAAACCAAATGATATTGCCGAGTGTTTTCATAATTTCCCCATCCTTTTTAAGTAACTTAAGTATATTTTAGCACGCCGCGATATATATATGCAACTATTTTTCGCATTTTGTCGAAAAAAACTGCTTTGCTTTGCGCCGCGCGGCGCAAAAAAAAGTCCTCTTGCCGCTAAGCAAAAGGACTTTTTGTTATGTAAAAATTATTCGGCTTTGGGGCCCGCTTTTACGAGCGCTTTGCCCGCGTCGTTGGTGGTGTACTTGTTGAAGTTCTTGACGAATCTCGAAGCGAGGTCTTTAGCCTTTTCTTCCCATTGAGCCTTGTCGGCGTAGGTGTCGCGCGGATCGAGGATCTTAGGATCGACGCCGGGAAGAGAAGTGGGAACTTCGAAGTCGAAGTACGGGATCTTTTTGGTCTCGGCCTTAAGGATGGAACCGTCGAGAATAGCGTCGATGATTCCGCGCGTATCCTTGATCGAAATACGCTTGCCGGTGCCGTTCCAGCCGGTGTTTACGAGGTACGCCTTCGCGCCGGACTTTTTCATTTTCTTAACGAGCTCTTCCGCGTACTTGGTGGGATGAAGCTCGAGGAACGCCTGACCGAAGCAAGCCGAGAAGGTCGGGGTGGGCTCGGTGATGCCGCGCTCGGTACCCGCGAGTTTTGCGGTGAAACCGGAAAGGAAATAATACTGAGTCTGCTCGGGCGTAAGGATAGAAACGGGCGGAAGCACGCCGAACGCGTCTGCCGAAAGGAAAATAACGTTCTTTGCGGCGGGCGCGGACGAAACCGGGCGAACTATCTTTTCGATATGGTTGATGGGGTACGAAACGCGGGTGTTTTCGGTTACGGACTTGTCGGCGAAGTCGATTTTACCGTCTTTATCGAGCGTAACGTTTTCGAGAAGGGCGTTGCGTTTGATGGCGTTGTAGATATCGGGTTCGCTGTCCTTGTCGAGGTTGATGACCTTAGCGTAGCAGCCGCCCTCGAAGTTGAATACGCCGTTGTCGTCCCAGCCGTGCTCGTCGTCGCCGATAAGCAATCTCTTGGGATCGGTCGAAAGCGTGGTTTTGCCTGTGCCGGAAAGACCGAAGAAAATCGCGGTGTTCTTGCCGTTCATATCGGTATTAGCCGAGCAGTGCATGGACGCCATGCCTTTGAGCGGGAGGTAGTAGTTCATCATGGAGAACATACCTTTTTTCATTTCGCCGCCGTACCAGGTGTTGATGATAACTTGTTCGCGGCTCGTGATATTGAAGACTACCGCGGTCTCGGAGTTAAGGCCGAGTTCCTTGTAGTTTTCTACCTTCGCTTTCGACGCGTTGTAAACGACGAAATCCGGCTCGAAAGATTTGAGTTCTTCCTCGGAAGGCCGAATAAACATATTCTTGATAAAGTGCGCCTGCCAAGCGACCTCGACGATAAATCTTACCGCCATTCTGGTATCCTTGTTAGCGCCGCAGAAAGCGTCAACGACGAACAAACGCTTGTTGGAAAGTTCCTTGATAGCGATGTCCTTTACGGCTTTCCACGCCTCTTGCGAAGCGGGGTGGTTGTCGTTCTTGTACGCGTCGGACGTCCACCAAACGGTGTCCTTCGAGTTTTCGTCAACGACGATAAACTTGTCTTTGGGGGATCTTCCGGTATAAATACCCGTCATAACGTTTACCGCGCCGAGTTCGCTTACCTGACCTTTTTCGTAGCCGGTAAGTCCGGGTTTGGTTTCCTCGTCGAAGAGCATCTCGTAAGAGGGATTGTAAACGATCTCTTTTACGCCGGTAATGCCGTACTTGCTTAAATCGATTTTTGCCATAGTTCGTATAACCTCACTGTTATTTTTTGTCTCTGTCGGGGCAAAGCGAAGGGCGAATTTTACCAAATGCCCAATCTTCACCTATACTATTCTATCATAAATTTTGTAAATAGTAAACAGTTTTGAGCAAACAAAACTCCGCCGAAAAAAATTTTTTGACGCGTTTTGCCCGCTTTTGCGCCGCTTTTGAGCAGGTATAACAAAACTCAATAGACCCATAATATTTTGCTTTACTGTTTCTCGCCTTTCCGCCCGCCTTTTTCGCCCGCGCGTTCCGCCCGCCGCACTCTTGACAAAGATGAAAAAAAATTTAAAAAATAATTTGCGCGTTTTTAAATAGTTGACATAAAGTTGGCAACGACTATGTGGTATAATGCTTGTACAAAAAGGCCCGACGGAAAGGCGGGTATGGGCCCGTACGCGCCGTTCCGTAAAAAAAAACAAGTTAGTGGGATCTCACGCCCGCGAGCTTGTTTTTTTGTCCCCTTTTTGAAATAAATCTTTATCAGGAGCACAAAAAATGCCAAACGAACAATTCAAAGACAGAATAAGCACGTATCCCAACCGTAGAAAAATCACGGTGGAAGGAGAAACCATTGAAAACGGAAAGCGTGTATTGACCGCTTACGTCGAGATGGCGGACGAGCCGACGGAAGTAGGAACGCCCATCAGCGCGGCGACCTTTAACGGGTTTCAGAGTCAAATAGATACCGGACTCGCAAGTGTGTCCGCCGCCGTACAAAACGCCAATAACGCCGCGCAGAGTGCAAACGATGCAACAACCGCTGCCAATACGGCTATTGCCAGCGTAAACGCCAAGATAGCGGAATTCGAAGACAGTCTCGAGCAGGTAAACAATGCCGCGGGCTATGCCGAAGAAGCCGGCGCGTATGCCGCGCAGATGAGTAGCGTTATTGACAGCGTAAACGACGAGGTAACCGCGGTAAGCGAAATACTCGAGCCGTTATTTGACGTAAACGTTACGGTAAACCAGTCCAACGACTACGTTATAGACCACGCGAAGAGGATAGCGCTCTCGAGACAAATGCAGGATCAGGAAGCTATCGTAAACGGCAGACAGTATATGCTTCGCAGTCCCTTTAACGGCAAGGGGAGTTTTCGTATCAGGTTTAAGGTAAGCGATTATACTACGTCTTCGGTAGACGCATATCCGAGTATATCCGTAATGTTTATGGTTGACACAGCGGCATATATGGGATTATTCGTTTACCCGCTTTCTAATAGAGTACACGTAAGAAAGCAAGGTAACGGACATTCGTGGGAAAGCGTTGCTTCCGCCTCGTATACCGCCGGACTATTTGATCTTACCGGCGAAAACGTCATTGAGGCAAGCAGAAAAGTCGGCGAAAACGGGTACGTTTACGAACTCAGAATAAACGGACAAACGGTTATCTCATACAGCGATACCGAAAGCTTTGTCGGCGAAAACTTTACATTCAAGTTCGGCTCTATCGGATCGTTTGCGACGTTTAAGGAGTGGACTTTCGTCAAGAATTTGTATCTCGATTCGGATATGACTTTCCTTAAGACGAGCGTAAACGCCCTTCTTACGCGGGTAAGCGCGCTCGAAGCCGAAAACGCAAGCCTTGCCGCGAGGGTGACCGCGCTTGAAACTTTGCATAACGAGGAAAACCTTGAGTAAAGGAGGAGAAAACTGTGGTTAGACAAATCGAAGAATTCGAATTAAAAGAAAACCACCCGATCAAGAACATAGAACTCGGCGATTACGTGACCGGAGCGGTAGATATTAAAACGGGCGACGCCCGTTTTAATATCCGCGTCGGCAAACCCTCATTGCTTACACCTATTGCACTAAACCTCATTTACAGCAAAAGGTGGAATGATTTTTACGATACGCTGAATTCTTTGGGGCTTCATATTAAGCTTTATGATTCGATGTTCGACCTAAACGTTGAAAACATAAGGTTCGGCAACGGGTGGAAAACCAATTACGAACAATATTTGATTTTGGACGAAACGATGATTTCGGGCAAATACTATCGTTTGAGATATGTCAGAGCGGACGGTCAAATCGAATCATTTAAAATTGCGCTTTCGAACGAAAAGAACGGAATAAAAACATATCATCAAATAGGCAGTGTATCTATCAAAACCGAAAACAATCAAACATATATCGTTGACTCCGACAAAAATCGTATTACGGTAGAATTGATCGGCGCAAAGAGCATAAATAGCGTTGACATAGGCAATTATAATTCGTCGTGGGGGACTAAACCGATCGTTTTTAAGCTGACGACAAACGGCAATCAGGTCTTGTCTTTCGAGCCTGTTTCCGTGCGTACTTGCACAAACGGTCAAGACGGAACAGGTTGCGTGCTGTTTGTTTTGCGAAAGATATCGTTTCCGGGTAATGAAATAACTGTTCGATACAGCGTAAATCTTAGTGCTGATTCGCAAAATAGCGCGAGGATGCTATCTTATGGAATTGCAAGAATTACGGATAAATATAATAATTCAATGGTCTTTAACGCCGATTCGGTTACTTTACCGGGTAACGGAACGGATACGCCAACCGCATTGACTTTTGAGGACGGGCTATTGACCATAATCTCAAGCGGCTACCAGAAGGTAGGATTTAATTATCAGGACGGATTTTTAACTAAAGTTATCGACTATAATCTTAAAGCATTCGGCGCGCAATCCGGAGAAACCGATTTAACCTGGCAAGGAGAAAAGCTGGTACGAATTACAAGCGGCTCTTATCTGAAAAAAGTCGATAGTTCTTATCCGTTATACAGCTCGCCGAAAAAAATTTTAAGCGATTGTAAGATCGATTATAACGACGTTACCACCGCCGTTTCGGAGACGGGTGAGCCCGATACGCTTTTGAGATTTGACGAAAGGGAAGAAATTTCAGCGGTTTTTAAGAGATATAATAACGGCGACTATTATCCCGAGCAGTTTTTACGTATAACGTCACGTAACGATCCGACTTATCATGATGAGATCAAAATCGTCGAAAACTTCAAGATATGCCGGCATCTCGGCGAAGGGCTGGTATTGGACGTTCCGCACAAGTACAAAACTCTTTCTTATTGCGGTGGCGGAGTATATTGCGGCGCGGCGGAGTGCGCAACCGAAGAGATCACGCGTACCGTTACTGTCAACGAAACCGCATTACCATGTGAGTTTGACGTTAACGCAATACGCTCCGCGACGGGTTTTGCCGCTTACGGCATAGTTCGCGGTCAGGCTTCGGCGGGAGCAAAGCTCAAACTTTCGGTTTGCGATAAGCGTTTAACCGACACGTGGAACGTGATCGACGAAAGCTATTACGATCTTCACCAAACGAGTGCGGGAGAAGAACAGCCATTCCTTCTGAGTCTTAATTCCCAAATGCTCGATGCGAATTATTACGCAAAGTTCGAGATCGTCGGGAACGCGGACGTTATTCTTGTACGCCCGACGTTGAGAGCGGTACGCCCTGTTACCGAAATATATAATTCCAACAATCTGCTTATCAGCAAAACAGATCCCGATCAAGGCACGCAAATAACCTACGAATACGATAAAATTTCAGGAAGAGCCGACGCTACGGAAATGGACGGACTCGAAGAATCGAGATTCGTGATTGTCGGAGAAACGGTTTCCGCGCTTACCAACGGTCTGAGATTCGATTTTCACAAATCTTACGCGTATAACGACAGACTCAACAAAACGTCCGAGACTTATTACGTTTCAGGCACGCTTACCGAGGAAGAGACGGCGGTTACGCCCACGCAGACCAATCCGCTTATTACCGAATATACTTATGACTCTGACGACAGGCTCATATATCAAAAGTCGTATTACTCGCATAATCTTACCAAAATCGTTACAAAGGAGTATTCGTACAACGCGGCGGGCAAACCGGCAAAGGAGAAAAACGAATTCGGCGAAGACGTCCTTACGTATAAATACACAGGCGACTATTCCGACGTATCTAACGTTACGTATTTTGACGGCGGAAAAGTGTTTTACGAATACAATGAAGACAAAGACGTTTCCGAAATATGGAGCCCCGATTGTTATTGCGAAAACTGCGACTGCGAAAATTGCGACAGGCAAAACACAAACGGTTGCTCGCGTGTAGTAAATTCCAATTCCTTTGGTTATAGGTTCGATTATCCCGTTACCGTGGAGTCGGGAACGGCGCAAATCGATTACGAATACGGTCCTTATGGTGTCAGAAAAGTTAAAATAAACGGCGCTACGGTATTCGAGCGACAAATAGCCGACTCAAGATCTTCCGGCGGGAATTTGGTTACCGAAACTATCAAGCCCGCGCCGTCGTCCGGTTTGCAAGCGACGAAGGCGGTAACGACAGAAAACGGTTCCGGCGAAATTCTCGAAAACAAAGTTTTATACGGCGACGAAGAGAAGAACAAAGAAAAATACAATTACGACAATATGGGCTTTGTCACAAGTAAGGAGTTATACGCAGACGGAGTACTCGTAGATACCGAAGAATATACTTATGACAACAAAGGCAGAACCAAGACGTTTTCGGAAGACGGCATAACGTATTCGTACGACTACGACAACAATGATAACGTAACCGCCTTTAAGGAAGAAGGGAACAGCATTTACGAGTATACGTATTCTAATCCCGACGGAAACAAATTAGCGCGGATAGACTATAACTCTGCGGTATTGCAAAGTATGAAGTACGACGAATTCGGACGGCTCGTTCAGGTAGTCCATGACGGTGTGACGACGGATTATTATTACGAATCCAAACTCGACAGCTCGTCTCACTTTGTTAAGACGAGCAGTCGCGTTTCGCAGATCACGCATACCTTTGCGGCTAATCAGACCGTAACGTACGAATACCAATACGACGCTATGGGTAAAATAACGCAGGTCAAAGAAAACGGTATCGTAAAGAGCAAGTACACTTATGACAAACTCAACAGGCTCGTTAAGGAAACGGGAGCTAACGAAAGCATAGGATACGCTTATTCGTACGACGACTCCGGCAATATTACCAAGCGTACGGAATTGACGTCCTTTGGACCAAGAGACGAACTGCATTACGTATACGCGACCGAAGGCTGGAAAGACAGGCTTGTCGGAGTGTATACCGAACTCGGCAGGCCGCCTTACGGCAATACTCCTACCGAAGAGATCTCTTACGATAACTTAGGCAGACCTACCGTATACAGAGATAAAACTACACGTTTTGATTATGCGGGAAGACTTGACAAAATAGGCGACGTAGAGTATACTTATGACTACAAGGGCAGAAGGGAAACCAAGACTTACGGTAATTCGCTCACGCAGTATTATTACATAGGAGACAAGCTCGACAGGATAGTAATAAACTCCGTAAATTACGAAGTAATATACGGCTTGAGCGGGGTAGTGGGCTTTGGCAACTACGACCTTGTCAAGAACGCTCTCGGAGACGTAACCGCGCTTGTGGATACGAGCGGACGTATTGTGGCGCGATACGTCTACAGCGCTTGGGGCGAAGTAAAGGTACTCAACCCCGACGGAACGGAGAATACCGATCCTACCTTTATAGGCAACGTAAACCCGTTCAGATACAGAACGTACCTGTATGACGAAGAAGCTAAGCTATACTATCTTACTACCAGGTATTATGATCCCGAACTAGGCAGGTTTATCTCTCCCGACGGCATAAGCTATCTTGATCCCAAGACCGTTAACGGACTTAATCTTTACGCTTACTGTCTTAATAACCCCGTAATGGGCTACGATCCCGAAGGGACGTTTTTGATAGATGCTGCTATAACAGGATTTCTCGCTCAAGCCAATTTTTCCATAAGAGCATATGTATGTTTTGCTATTGCGGCAATTTGGGACGAAGATGTAAGAAAAGACATGAATGCTATACATTGGAATCCTTTTAATACGAACGAAGAAGAGGTCCTTAATTCGTCAAAGGTGTCTTTTTATAAAGGTGTCCCGGTAATAAGACAGGACGGAGATAGATCAGGAACATTCTTAGGGATTTTCTTATCAAGAAACGAAGGGGATAATAAGGATATTGTCAAGCACGAGTATGGTCATGCTGTGCATCAAATGATAATAGGTCCACTACCTTATCTTGTTCATGTTGGTATTCCTTCATATTATAAATGGGGACCATATAGAGATGAGGGTGATGATTACTATAATAATCCACAGGAAGCAATGGCGGATATCCTTGGAGGCTCTTCAAGAGCACATACAAAAACTGATACGGTAGCGGCTATAATATGGTTTATAGCCACAATAATATCACCGCTGCCATTGTCATATTTAATGTTTTTGATATTTCATACCAAATAAGTAAGTGGTCTATAAGGAGATGTTTTTGGAAATGCCAAATGAAAGCAATCAAAATAAACGGGCAAATAAGTTAAAATGGGTTATAATCGTTGGCTGTATAGTTCACATTTTGTTTTCCATAACAATCATAACA
>CACZPH010000044.1 GCA_902783025.1 uncultured Eubacteriales bacterium
AAGAAAGAAGGAGGAATCTTTATTATGGCTAAGACGTATAAAAACCCGCTCGTCAAGGGCGGCGACCCTTTTATACTCACTTACGACAATAAGTATTATCTATATGCGACCAACTCCCCCGACGGATTCCTGGTTTACGAATCCGAGGATTTGACAAAATGGGAAGAAAAAGGCTTTTGTCTGCACAAGGGCGAGGGAGTTTTGGGCGACCGATCGTTCTGGGCGCCCGAAATCACGATCAAAGACGGCAAACTCTTTATGGTTTACGTCGCCAACGAGCATCTCGCAGTGGCGGTATCCGACAGCCCGCTCGGGCCTTTTAGGGGCACGTCGGACAAGTGGCTTAGCGAAAGGCCGCAGATAGACGGTCATTTCTTTACCGACGACGACGGCACGACGTACCTGTATTACGTGCGTTTCGATCACGGCAACGTATTGTACGTCGCCAAGATGAGCGACGACCTGACTAAACTCGACGAGGAGCACGAGAAGTATCTTTTCCGCGCGTCGGGCGAGTGGGAACTGCGCGACTGCAGCATAGAGGAAGGCCCGTTTATGCTCAAGCACAACGGCAAATATTACCTCACGTATTCGGCTAACCATACGCGCAGTCCGTATTACGGCATAGGCGTAGCCGTATCCGACAAGCCCACCGAAGGCTTCGTCAAGTACGAAGGCAATCCCATCCTTATCATGAACGAGCGCGTAGTGTGCGTGGGACATCATTCTTTCACGCGCTCCCGCGACGGGAAAAAACTTCTTTGCGTTTATCACGGCAGGCACCTTTTGCCGGGTAAAACCATGCCCGACTTCAGCAAGATAGAGAAGCCATACGAGATCATGGGCGAATACTTTACAACGCGCATGGCGTGCGTTGACGAGGCTGAATTTGTCAAGGATCCCAAGGGCGGAGCGGATATTCTCGTTATTCACGGCCCCTCTTATACCGAAAAACCCGCGCTCTGACAACGCGGAATCATAAAAGCCGACCGACGCCGTAAACCGCCGCGAGTTTTCGCGGTTTTGACCGAAAACGGAGACAAAAAAATGAAAGTCAATTCGTACAGAGTAGGCGCGATAACGCTGTTTTATATCTTAATGACGCTGTTTATAGGCGCTCTCGTCGCCGCGCTCGTTGTTTTCGGCGCCGACTACGCGGGCGCGTACATCGCCATAGCGCTCGGCGCGTTGTACGTCGCCGCGCTCGTATACGCGAGCGTTAAGTATAATTTCTTCAATTCTCTTTTCTTCAGCGAAGACGGAGTAAAGTCGTCCAAGCGCTCTGTCGAGTGGCGAAACTGCCGCGCCTGCGCGCTTTTTAAGCTTGACAGAGTGTCCGCCTCGAGCTTTAAGTGCGTTCTGTTCTTTTACGACCCCGGCGCGGAGCAGTTCGACGAGCAAAACTGCGTCAAAGCGGGACTTTTCGTCACCGCCTACAACGCCAAGGAACTGAGTAAAATTCTGGAGCGCTGCAAGTGCCAAGTCATACTTCCCGCCTCTTCCGCTCTAGCACGTAACGCGTACGTGGACGCCATCAACGCCCACAACGCCGCCTTTACCACGGAAGAAACGAAATAGAATTACGTAAAAAAACTCCCGCTCTCTGTCGAAAGCGGGAGTTTTTTTGTTTTTTAACGATTATCGTCGACCGTTTCGGCGGTAACCTCGATGGTTTCTTCGCCTTTCGCCTTTTTGGAAAGCGACAACAAAGCGGCGACGAGCAGGATTATTCCGTCGGCTATGCACAGCGCGCCCGCCACCGCGAAAATCCAGTACAGCGTTCCGCCCTGATTAAAGAGAAGAAGCACGGCGATGATAAGCGACAGTACGTTGTAAACCCACGCGAGAACTTTGTCGGATTTTTTGAAAAACAGTACGCGGTTATCCGCGAGCAGGAAAATATTGATAGCGCTCTTGATAAGGATCGCCGCCGCAACGACGTAAAAAGCCACCTGCGTGAGCGCTTGCGCGAAAATTATGATAAGCAGCCCCAGCACCGCTTCGAAAACGCCGGTAACCGGCAGGTTGTTTTTGAGAATATCGAGTATTGCCAGCACGATAAACAGCGCGCCCACCGCCACCATAAGGACGTTGATAAGATCGACCTTGAAGAAAAAAAGCAAAAACCCGAGCACAATATAAAAAATCGCCGAATATAAATCGTTTTTCAGTTTCATTTTGCATCTCCTTTGCCTTGTTCAAGTATATTATATACCCGCTGACAAGGTTTTTTCGTGTTGTAATCTTAAAAGTTTGTGAAAGTTAAGTTAAATTTTTTCTCTTACGCGGAATTTCGCGCCCGTGCTTTCGCATACGCGCGCGCATTTATCTATATCTATATCGCCGTCGTTTACGATAGTCATCGTCGTATCTATTCCGGCCTTTACGCAAGCGGCGGTAAAGCGCAGTATTTCGTCGTACGCGCCCGCAAATCGCGGTTTGCACAGCGCGTCGTACCTGTCCGGGTCGCTTTCGTTGAGCGAAACGGAAACGCAGTCGATAGCGCCTTTAAGAAGCGGAACTATATCCTTACCGTTGATAAAGCACCCCAGTCCGTTGGTGTTGAGCCGCGTTTTTTTGCCGATCGATCGCGCGTAAGCGGCGACTTCGAGCATCACGGTAAGGGCGTAGGTAGGCTCGCCGTAACCGCAAAAGACGACGTCCGCGTACTCCTTGGGATCGAATTCTTTTATCGCGGCTATCGCGGCTACGGCGGTAGGTTCGCCGCTCAGCCACAAAGAGCCGCTGTTTTCTATCCCGTCGCCCTCGTCGCGTATGCAAAAGGCGCAGGCGTTGCAACAGCGGTTAGTAAGATTTATGTATAGGTTATCGTAAACTCTGTATGCGTAAACGTCTTTCATTTTTTCATTTTAAAGAACACGTCGTACGCGTTTTGCGTAGTCGCGTCTGCGAGTTCTTCCTCCGATATGCCGCGTAGCTCTGCTATTTTGCGCGCGGTAAACAGTACGTTTTTCGGCTCGTTGAGCGTTCCGCGCAGAGGCACGGGCGCGAGATACGGGCTGTCCGTCTCAATCAAAATCCTGTTTAGCGGAAGTCTGACCGCGCATTCGGGAGCGCGGGCCGCGTTCTTGAACGTGACCGTGCCCGAAAACGATACGTAAAAACCGAGATCGAGGAATTGGCGCGCGTATTCGTACGAGCCGGAGTAGCAATGCAGTACGCCGCCCCGCTTCAAGTCGTTTTTGTGCGCCCTCACCAGATCCCACACGTCCTCGTAAGCGTCGCGTATATGGAATACGACGGGAAGATCCGCCGCTCCCGCGAGCGATAATTGCCTGTCCAGCCAATATTGTTGCTTTTCCTTGTCGTCGTCGTAGTGGTAATCGAGTCCTATTTCGCCGATAGCCACGACCTTTTCTTCGCGCGACAGAGCCAGAAGTTCGTCGCACGGATCTTCTTCCAGCGCGCACGCGTCGGACGGAAAAATCCCGACCGTAGCGTAAACGGACGGGTTTTTTTTCGCGATACGCACGCATTCGTAAGAGGACTTAAGGTCGGTGCCGATAGTCACGACCTTTTCGAGTCCGTCTTGTTTCAGCGCCGCGACGATATCGTCGGCATGATCTTTGAGCCGCTCGTCGGTAAGATGACAATGCGAATCTATCAGCATACTTCCGCGCCGGAGTCAATGTCGCTTTCGGGACGTATCAGCGTAAGTTTTTCGTCCGCCGAGCCGTGTTCGCCCTCGCTCGCGCACAAAAGCATACCTTTGCTCTCGATCCCGCGGATCTTGCGCGGAATGAGGTTGGTGACCACCACGACTTTTTTGCCCACCAACTCTTTGGGCGTATAGAACTTAGCGATTCCGCTGACTATCGTGCGCACCTCGTCGCCGATTTTGACGGTGGACTTGAGCAGTCTGTCCGCTTTTTCCACCTTTTCGCAGGCGAGGACTTCGCCTACCTTGAGTTTGGCGCGGAAAAACTCGTCGATGCTGATGTCTTCTATCGTGTCGACGGTTTCTTTTTCGGTCGCGTTATCGTTCATTTTATTCTCCTTTTCCTTGAGCTGCCGGGCTATCTCGTCGAGTTCCTCGAGTTCTTTCTTAAGGTCGAGCCTGGGGAACAAAACTTCTATATCCCCGGTTCGGTACTCTTCCACCGCGCCGAAGTTTATGCAGTCGAAAGAGGTCGGCACGTCGAGTCCGAGCGCCGCGAAAACCTTTTTGGGCGATACGGTAATGAAGGGAAGCAGCAGCGTGGAAGTAACGCGCAGAGCCTCGAGAAGGTTATATATTACCGCGTTAAGGCGTTCTTTTTTGCCGTTTTTGTTGAGCTCCCACGGCTTGTTTTCGTCGATGTACTTGTTTGCGCGGTCGATGGCGACGAAAATGCTTTCGAGCGCTTTCGTGACGTTGATTTTATCTATGCATTCGCTCGCCTTTGCGTACGCGCCGTCTACCGTAGCGATAAATTCCTCGTCGCGTTTGTCCGGCGCGGGCTTTACCGCCTTGCCGCCGAAGTACTGTTTGCTCATGGCGAGCGTGCGCTTTGCGAGGTTGCCGTAGTCGTTTACGAGGTCCTGATTTATGCGGGTGACGAATTCTTCGTTGTTGTAGTTGCCGTCCGCGCCGAAAGGTATCTCGCGCAGAAGGTAATATCTTATGCTGTCTATGCCGTAGCGCTCGGACAAAACGTACGGATCTACGACGTTGCCTTTGCTTTTGCTCATTTTGTCGCCGCCGAAAAGCAGCCAGCCGTGGCCGTAAACTTTTTTCGGAAGCGGAAGGTCGAGCGCCATAAGGATAGCCGGCCAGATAATGGCGTGGAAACGTACTATTTCCTTACCCACCATATGAAGGTCTGCGGGCCAAAACTTAGCGTAGTTTTCGCCGCCTTCGCCGTAGCCGAGCGCCGTAATATAGTTGCTCAGCGCGTCTATCCATACGTAAACCACGTGTTTGGTATCGAAAGTTACGGGTATTCCCCACTTAAACGTCGAGCGCGAAACGCACAGATCGTCAAGACCTTTGTTGATAAAGTTGTTTACCATTTCGTTTACGCGCGACTGCGGCTGAAGGAAATCCGTGGTCGTAAGCAGTTCTTTTACTCTGTCCTGATACTTGCTCAGGCGGAAGAAATAACACTCCTCCTCGGCGTCGATAACGTCGCGGCCGCAGTCGGGACACTTGCCGTTTACGAGTTGGCTTTCGGTCCAGAAAGATTCGCACGGGGTGCAGTACTTGCCCTTGTAAGAGCCCTTGTAAATATCGCCCTTGTCGTACAGCGCCTTAAATATCTTCTGAACCGCCTTTACGTGATAGTCGTCGGTAGTGCGGATAAACTTGTCGTAACTTACGTCCAACAGCGCCCAAAGCTTCTTGACGTCGGCGACTCTCTCGTCGACGTAAGCCTGAGGCGTAACGTTTCTTTCTTTCGCTTTCTGCTCGATTTTCTGACCGTGCTCGTCCGTGCCGGTAAGGAAGAAAACTTCCTCGCCTTTCATGCGGCGAAAACGCGCGATCGAGTCGCAGCATACGGTCGTATAACAATGCCCGAGATGCCATTTGCCGCTCGGGTAATAAATCGGTGTGGTGATGTAGTATTTCTTTTTGTCCATATCGAAAACTCCTTGGTTTTTCTATTATAGCCGCTTTGGCGCGAAAAATCAAATAAATTTCGCCCTATATTCTTTTTTATTCTCTTTCTTAATATAATTTAGCGACAAGGAGAAAGATTTTTATGTCGGCGATTTGGTTGATTCTGACTTTTACCGGGCTTATCGTGCTCACGTTTACCGATCCCGCCGCGGTTTTGCCGACGCTTACCGCCGGGAGCGGAGCGGCGGCGAATCTTTGTATTACGCTGGTGGCATCTTACGCGCTGTGGATGGGTTTTTTTTCGCTTATCGACAAACTCGGCATCACCGACGGCTTGGCGCGATTGCTCGGTCCGATCACACGCTTTTTACTCCCGTCCGCAAACGCGAAAGCGCAAAAATTCGCCGCCATGAACTTTTCGGCTAATATTTTAGGACTCGGCAACGCCGCCACGCCTATGGGCGTAAATACGATACTTCAGCTCGACGAAGGCACCGGAATGACCGACGATATGGCGACATTCGTCGTTATATCCGCGACTTCCTTACAACTCGTGCCTACGACCATGCTCTCCATGCGCGCGTCGGCAGGCTCCGTCCACCCTACTTCCGTGCTTATCCCGTGTATTTGCGCGACGGTGTTTTCGACGGTCCTCGGCGTTATCGTATGCAAAACCGTCGCCGCCGCAAAGCGGAAAAATGCGGAGCGAAAATCGGAAAAATGCGCGTTTAACTCAATACGTATCGCTCAAAACGCGCAAAACGGTTGCAAAAAGACAAAGGCGAAAAGCAAGTGAGCGATTACGTAATCCCGATAGTGTTTCTTCTCGCGCTCGTTTTCTCGCTCGTAAAGCGCAAAGATGCGTACGGAGCCTTTACGCAGGGCGCGAGCAAGGCGATAGATCTCGTTTGCCGCATTTTCCCGTTTCTTCTCGCTTCTCTCGTCGCGGTCGAACTGTTTTCCGCGAGCGGAGCGGCGAAAGCGCTCGGAACCTTTACCGCGCCTTTTTTCGCGTTTTTCGGTATTCCGTCGCAGCTTTGCGAACTTCTCGTCGTGCGCCCCGTGTCGGGCGCGGGCGCGTTGGGCGTGCTGGGCAAGATCTTTTCGCAGTACGGCGCGGACAGTTATATCGGCAAATGCGCTTCGGTGATTTACGGATCGAGCGAAACGGTTTTTTACGTCGCCGCCGTTTACTTTTCGAAAACGAATATCCGCAAGACGTCTTACGCTGTCCCGGTGGCGCTGTTGTGCACCTTCGCGGGCTACGTTCTGGGCTGTTTCCTGCTCAGGTTTTTCTGAAAAAGCGAAAATCAAAAATTTATTTGCGTTTATTTTCGAGCCAAAGCGGTAAAAATTTTAATAAATCGTATTTTTTTGAGATTTTTTTACTTTTTTGTAAATCAAAATTTTTAACAACGCGGATTTACGGCTTTTTCGCGGAAAAAAATTTGCGAAAAACAATACCGAAATACGCTTGCTATTGTCGTTTATCTTTGATATAATAGACCTATCACTTTTTTAAGCAGGTGACTATGGGTAGAATAAAAGGCAAAAGCATGTCGTGGGTAGACGAAGGGTTTAAGGAGAATACCTTCAACGTCATGCGCAAAGACGGAGAGATCCGCGAACTTCTCAAGGAAGACGAATACGAGTTCAAGGGACTCATGCGTTCGTATTTCGAGCGCCGCAACGTCCACGAAAACCGCTTGCTCGGACAGCGTATCGGCATAGAGTCGGCTACGACGCTTTCCAAGCAGGATCTGGTAAACAGTCTTGTGGATAAAGTTTGGGGTATCCAGTATTTTTCGCTCGGATTCACGCCGAGCCGGCAAGTGGATATGTCTTCCGTGACCGCGGAGGACGAGCTTGACGTGCTCGAAGATATCAAGCGCGGCGAGGTCATAATCGGCGAGGAGATAGAGGGCGTGTTTTTCAAACGCCGGATCGGCGGCGTTTTGCTTACCCCCGGCGAAAGTTTCAAGGACGCGCGGATCGACGCGGGCGTGGTGCGCAATTTAGTAGGCGAATACGCTCTCGAAGACGGCGATTATATCAAGGGCAGGATCAAACTGTATCCCTCGATAGGATTTTGCTGTCTTATCCGCATAGACGAGATCAACGGAGCGAAACTCGCCGGCGGCAAACGCGCGGACGTAAGCGGCAACGTCGTCAAACCGTACGAACGCGTACCTTTTTCTTCGCGGGACGGCATCGTCGTCGGACTCGAACTTTTCGCGCCCGTCTGCTACGGGCAGTTCGGCGTAATATCCACTAACGCCCGAATGGATTTTTCGGCTGCGGCGCAGACGTTGTATTCGGCGCTCGGCGAAGGACCGGAAAAATTTCTTTTCGTATACGGCGAAAAGCGTTCGGCGGTAGCCGAAGCGGACAGGAAATTCCGCGAAAGCAACGCGTTTTTCTCGGCGCTCGGTGAAGAAGACGACGGCAAACTCAACGAAATAATCGCTTACGCTCAGGCGAGAGCCAAATATTGCGGAGGCAAAGAGATCATAATAATCAACGATCTCGACGCGCTCGACGGCGACGCGGCGAAAAAACTCGCTTCGTGCTGTTCGTGTTACGATAACGGCGGTTCGCTTACCGTGATAGCGATAGCGAGCACGTTTTCGCTTCTCGGCAACTATTACGCCGTTCGCAACAGTCTGGATTTCGAATTGTCGCTCAGGAGCAACGTCGAAATATCGGTAACGAGCGTGGATATGCTCGGCAGTTATTCTTTTTCGGACAGGAAAGTGAGCAAGAGCGAAATAATAGCGCTCTCAAAGCTCAAGCAAGTGGCGTTGTCGGACGGCGCCGGAGCGGTGGAAAGGATAGTTTCGTCCGGCAAAACGGCGGATCAGATAATAGAACAATTCGAAAATTAACGAGGAGAAGCAAATGGGACTTATCAGATACATCATGGAGAGCGACAACCGTCGCAACCTAAAGAAGCTCGAGGCGATAGCCAAGAAAGTCGAGGCTCTCGAAGAAAAATTCAAAGGCATGAGCGACGACGAACTCAAGGGAATGACGGCCGTTTTCAAAAAACGTCTTACCGAAAACTACGAAACGCTCGACGATATACTCCCCGAAGCGTTCGCTACGGTAAGGGAAGCGGCGTGGAGAGTGCTGGGGATGCGGCACTATCACGTTCAGATCATCGGCGGCATAGCGCTGCATCAGGGCCGTATCGCGGAGATGCGTACCGGCGAAGGAAAAACGCTCGTTTCAACCCTTCCGGCGTACCTCAATGCGCTTTCGGGCAAAGCCGTTCATATCGTTACGGTCAACGATTACCTCGCTCAGCGTGACGCGGAGTGGATGGGTAAAGTACACAAATTCCTCGGTCTTACCGTGGGCGTGGCTATATCGGGTATGGAAAACGCCGACAAACGCGCCGCGTACAAGTGCGACATTACGTACGGAACGAACAACGAATTCGGTTTCGACTATCTGCGCGACAACATGGTCATTTACAAGCGCGACAAGGTCCAGCGCGATCTTACTTACGCGATCGTCGACGAGGTTGACTCGATACTTATCGACGAAGCGCGTACTCCGCTCATTATTTCGGGCAGAGGCGGCAAGAGCAGCGAACTTTACGTGACCGCCAACGCTTTTGCCAGAGGACTGAGGGAAGAGGATTACGAGATAGAGGAGAAAAAGAAAGCCATCAACCTTACCGAATCCGGTATTGCCAAGGCGGAAAAATTCTTCAACGTAAACAACCTTTCCGACGTCGAGAACACCGAACTTAACCATTATATCAACAACGCCATCCGCGCCAACTACATTATGAAACGCGACGTAGACTATATCGTCAACGACGGCGAAGTGCTTATCGTCGACGAGTTTACGGGCCGCGTTATGGTGGGACGCCGCTATTCCGAAGGTCTGCATCAGGCTATCGAAGCGAAAGAGCGCGTCCGCATCCAGGGCGAAAACAAAACGATGGCGACCATCACGTTCCAGAACTATTTCCGTCTTTACAGCAAGCTCGCCGGCATGACCGGAACCGCAAAAACGGAAGAGAAGGAATTCAAGGATATCTATAACCTCGACGTAGTGACCATTCCCACCAACAAACCTATTCAGAGAGTGGACGAAAACGACGCGCTTTATCCCACGCGTAAGGGCAAATTGCGCGCGGTCGTTCAGGATATTTCGGACTGCTATCACAGGGGACAGCCCGTGCTCGTCGGCACCACCAACGTCGAAAAGAGCGAAGAGCTTTCCATACTCTTAAAACGCGCGCGTATTCCCCACAACGTCCTCAACGCCAAGAATCACGCGAGAGAAGCCGAGATAGTGGCGCAGGCGGGTAAGAAATACGCGGTTACGATAGCGACCAACATGGCGGGAAGAGGAACCGATATACTGCTCGGCGGCAACGCGGAATTTTTGGCGCAGAAACGCCTTCGCGATATGGGCATGAGCGAAGAAGACTATTCCGCGACTACGGCGATGTATTCGACCGACGATCCCAAAATACTCAAAAACAGGTTGTATTACAATAATCTTATCGCCGAATACAAGAAGCAGACGGACAAGGAAAAGGAAGAAGTCATCGCGGCGGGCGGCTTGCGTATCATAGGTACCGAGCGCCACGAATCCAGACGTATCGACAACCAGCTCCGCGGCCGTGCCGGACGTCAGGGCGACGTGGGCTCGACGATATTCTATCTGAGCATGGAAGACGACCTCGTGCGCATTTTCGGCGGAGACAGAATGAAGTCGTTCGCCGACGCGTTCAAGATAGACGAAGACACGCCTTTCTCGATGGGCTTCCTTACCCGTCAGATAGAGAACGCTCAACGCAACATCGAAGGACGCAACTATTCGGTCCGCAAACAAGTCCTCGAGTACGACAACGTAATGAACACTCAGCGAACCATCATTTACAACGAGCGCAACAGAGTGCTCGACGGAGAGTCGATCCACGATCAGATCCTCAAGATGATGCGCGACGAAGTGGAACGCGACGTCGGATTCTATACCGATCCCAGACTCGATTACAAGGAGTGGGATCTTGAAAACCTTAACAAAGACATCGAGCGTAAATTCATGCCGGGAGTAGCGGAATTCGTTACCGAAGACATGGCGGAAAAGCTTTCCATCGAGGAGATCGAGGACAAAGTTTACGACGCGGTAAACGCTTTTTACGCCAAGAAATGCGACGAGGCGAAGGAACTCGGTATCGATTTCGAAGAGATCGAGCGCGTAATTCTCTTAAGAGTGGTCGACAACAAATGGATGGATCATATCGACGCAATGGATATGCTCCGCCACGGTATAGGGCTCAAAGCGTACGGCAACGAAGATCCCGTAATAGCGTATAAGAAAGAAGGCTTCGAGATGTTCGACGATATGGTAAGCCGCATTCAGGAAGAGACCGTAACGCTGCTTATGCACGTAAATATCGAGCGCGCGCCCCAGCCGCGGAACACTACCGCCGAGAAAGTGAGCGACGCTCCCGCAAAGCAATAAAACCGAAACCGAAATCGGCAATATTTCAGCAAAAAGTCAGAAAACCGAAACGCAAAAGCGCGCTTCGGTTTTCCGCTTTTATTACGGCTTTCGCTGTTTTTCAACGGGTTTTTACAGCCGGGACTTTACCCGCAAAAGCGACCGGGAAGCGGATCGCTTTGGTATAATCGGTTTTCTCCGCGTGCGTAATGCGCGTAAGCGGGCGCATATTTCTTGACAAATATTTTGATAATATGTTATAATCGACTCAAAATAAAGTGCGCGACGGCGCAAAAGAGGCAATATGTTAATTTTAGACGAAGCGAAAAACAATCTCAAAGCCCTGTCGGAGAAGTTCGACGGCGTGCTGACGGCTTTTGATACGGACAAGATGAAAAAGCGCGAAGAGGAACTCGGCGTTTTGCAGCAGGATCCGGACTTATACAGCGACGTAAAGCGCGCTCAGGAAGTAAATACCGAAGCCAAAAATCTTAAGGATAAGCTCAAGGAACTCGACGACGTAAAGCGCGGAATAGACGATTTGTCCACGCTTATCGAACTCGTAGAGGGCGAGGACGACGAGAGCTATCTCGAAGAAGTCAATTCGTCGCTTTCCGACCTTTCCGCGAAGATCGAGAAACTTCATCTCGAGACGCTTCTTAAGGGCGAATACGATTCCAAAAACGCCATTATGACGCTTCAGGCGGGCGCGGGCGGAACGGAAGCGCAGGACTGGACGCAGATGCTGTACAGAATGTACCGTATGTACGCCGAGAAAAACGGTTTCGACTTCGAAGAAAACGATCTTCTTCCCGGCGACGTCGCGGGAATCAAGAGCGTAACGTTTACCGTGCGCGGGCTCAACGCTTACGGGTATCTCAAGGCGGAGAAAGGCGTGCACAGGCTCGTGCGCATATCGCCTTTTGACGCAAACTCGCGCCGTCACACGTCGTTCGCTTCCGTCGAAGTCATGCCGGAGATAGAAAACGACACGAGCATAGAGATCCGTCCCGAAGATCTCAAGATAGACACATACCGAAGCGGCGGCGCGGGCGGACAGCACGTAAACAAGACCGATTCGGCTGTACGTATCACGCATTTGCCGACCGGGATCGTCGTTCAGTGCCAGAACGAACGCAGTCAGATACAAAACCGCGAGCAGGCGATGAAGTATCTTATGAGTAAACTCGTCGAGCTTCGCGAGCGCGAAAGGCTCGAAAAAGCAAGTTCCATCAAGGGCGAGATCAAGAAAATAGAGTGGGGCAGTCAGATACGTTCGTACGTATTCCAGCCGTACACGCTCGTCAAGGATCACCGCACCGGCTACGAAAACAGCGACGTTTTCGCGGTAATGGACGGCGACATCAACGGATTTATTTTCGATTATTTACGCAAGTCGTGATAAAGAGGCAAAATGCAGACAACGAGCGAGCGATTCGCACAACTTAAAGACAAAAACGACGTCGTGATACTCGGCATAGAGAGTTCGTGCGACGAAACCGCCGCCGCCGTGGTAAAAAACGGCAGGCAGGTTTTGTCGAGCGTGATTTCCACGCAGATAGCGATCCACAGGCTGTACGGCGGGGTAGTGCCCGAAGTGGCGTCGCGCAACCATACTCTCGCCGCTATTCCCGTAGTCGACGAAGCCTTGACAAAGGCGGGTATGACTTTGGCTGACGTCGACGCGATAGCGGTGACCTACGGAGCGGGGCTTATAGGCGCGCTGCTCGTGGGCGTTTCGACCGCCAAGGCTCTTTCTTACGCGGCGAATAAACCTTTGATAATGGTAAATCATATCGAAGGACACGTATGCGCGAATTTCGTCGAATTTCCCGCGCTCGAGCCGCCGTTTATTTCGCTTGTGGCGAGCGGCGGACACACTAACGTAGTGGACGTAAAGGATTACAACTCGTATTCGCTTCTCGGTTCTACTACCGACGACGCTATCGGCGAGGCGTTCGACAAAGTCGCGCGGCTTCTCGGACTTCCTTATCCGGGCGGTCCGGAGATAGACAGGCTTGCGGCGCAAGGCGAACCCAACATTACTTTTTTCCGCAAAAAAGGCGTAAATTCCGACCTTTCGGTATCGTATTCGGGGCTTAAAACCGCCGTGGTAAACTACCTGCACACCATGGAGCAACGCGGAGAAAAAATAAACGTCCCGGACGTTTGCGCTTCGATGCGCAAGGCGGCGGTCGATTCGCTCGTCGACACGGTAATAACCGCCGCAAAACGCACCGCGTATGACAAAATAGTTATGGCGGGCGGCGTCGCGTGCAACTCGTATTTAAGACAAAAAATGCAACTCGAGGGCAAGAAAAACGGCTACGCGGTATATTATCCTTCGCCCGTTTTGTGTACCGACAACGCCGTAATGATAGCCTCGCGCGCGTACTTTGCGGCAAGGGCGGGCAAGGATCTCGCGCCGCTGTCGCTCAACGGTAACGGAAGCCTGAGAGTGGGGGAGAGATAATGGGCAAGAGAGTCGTAATAGGAATGAGCGGCGGAGTCGATTCGTCGGTCGCGGCGCTCATGCTCAAGCAGCAAGGCTACGACGTTATCGGACTTTTCATGCACAACTGGGAAGAGGACGAAAACGGTCAATGTACTTCCGCCGAAGACTGGCGCGACGTCATAGGCGTTTGCGGCAAAATCGGCATACCGTACTACTCGGTAAATTTCGCCAAGGAATACATGGACAGGGTTTTTAAGTATTTTCTCGACGAATACGCCGCCGGCAGGACCCCTAATCCCGACGTTTTGTGCAACCGCGAGATAAAATTCGGACCCTTCAAGGATTACGCGAAATCTCTCGGCGCGGACTACGTGGCGACGGGACACTACTGCGGAGTGAGCCACGACGGAGGGGAATTTCTTCTCACCGCCGCCGACTCAAACAAGGATCAGACGTATTTTCTCAACCAGGTGACCACCGAGCAGATAAAGGACGTGATTTTTCCGCTTTCGGATATTCTCAAGCCGCAGGTGCGCGAGATAGCCGAAAAATACGATCTTGTCACGGCGAAGAAAAAGGATTCCACCGGCATTTGCTTTATCGGCGAGCGGAAATTCAGGCAGTTTCTCGCGGAGTATCTGCCGGCGCGCCCCGGAGAGATAGTCGATACCGACGGCAGAATACTGGGCGAGCACAACGGGCTTATGTATTACACGCTCGGTCAACGCAAGGGATTCGGCATAGGCGGGGTGAGCGGAGCGGAACAAAACCGCTGGTACGTCGTGGACAAGGACCTCGATCGCAACCGCCTCGTGGTATCGTGCGGCGAGGGCGAGGAATTGTTTTCGCGCTCGTGCGTTTGCTCCGGACTCAATATCATCGGCGAGTGGAAAGAAAAGGAGTTTGAGGCCGCCGCAAAATTCCGCTACCGTCAGGGCGAGCAAAAAGTCTTCGTCCGCATAGAAGGAGATAAGGTAAAAGTCGAGTTCGCCGAGCCTCAGCGCGCGGTAACGCCCGGTCAGTACGCGGTGTTTTACGTGCCGTTCGACGGCAAAAAGCGCAGATGTCTGGGCGGCGCGGTCATAGACGAAACTTTCGGTTGACCGCGGACGGATTGATTTTTAAAAATTAAAATTACTATTGACTAATTTTTTCGCCTATGATATACTAATCATTAAATATGGACACTAAAAACGACAAAAATAAATCGAAGACTCCGGACTACAACGCCAAGATCAAAGAAAAGATCGACCAGTCCATTTTCGACGACGACACTATTCGCGCCGACGAGTATTACGCGCCCAAGACGTCGACCACGATCGATACGACTCTGCTCGTTGCCGATCCCGTCAAGTACGCTTCTACGCATACGCGCACGCGGACGGGAGCGACGCGCTATTCGCAGGTAGAGCGTTATTACCCGTCGGTAGAGCAAGGACTTACCGACGAGCAGGTAAAAAAGCGCAAAGAACAAGGGCTTGACAACGTCAGCCGTCAGAAAGGCGGCACCACGTACGCGTCGATCGTTCTCAAAAATATTCTGACCTGGTTCAATATCCTTACGTTCGTCGTGGCGATATCGCTTATTTGCGTAAACCCCGCCAACTGGACGAAGTGTATGTTTATGGTGATAGTGGTCATCAACATACTCATAGGTATTATTCAGGAAGTCAAATCCAAGCGCACGGTCGACAAACTCAAACTTCTCACCGCCCCGATGGCGACGGTCGTTCGCGACGGCGAAAAAATAAGCGTACCCGTAGGCGAAATAGTGCTCGACGATATAGTATATTTAGAGCTCGGCAAACAGATCTGTTCGGACTGCACGCTCGTCAAGGGCGAATGCGAAGTCAACGAATCCATGCTTACCGGCGAATCCGTCGCCGTCAAAAAGAAACAGGGCGACGAGCTTTTCTCCGGCTCGTTCGTATCGAGCGGCAATTGTTATGCTCGCGTTACGCGTACGGGCGATCTCAATTACGTATCCCGTCTGTCCGCTAAGGCGAAAAAATACCGCAAACCCAAGAGCGAACTTCACAGTTCGATCGAAGCGGTCATCAAGATAGTTTCGTTTATCATTATTCCGGTCGCGATCCTTATGCTGTCGTTCGGCATACCCAAGATCGGACTTGACCAGACGGTCAAGGAAACCGGCGGAGCG
>CACZPH010000045.1 GCA_902783025.1 uncultured Eubacteriales bacterium
CTCTCAAAATTTTCCGTAAACTGTGCGACAGTTACAACGTGGATAAAGTGTACGCCTACGCGACCAACGCGGTAAGGCGCGCAAAGAATCAAAAAAGCTTTATCGAAGAGATCAACGCGGTATGCGGATTCAAGATCCGCGTTCTGACCGAGGAAGAAGAGGCTATGCATATTTATTACGGCGTAGTCAATTCTCTCGATATCCCCAAAGCGGTGATTATGGACATGAGCGGCAGCAGCCTTCAGCTTATCCAGTACAGTCGCCGCAACGTTCTCAACCGCGAAAATCTTCCGCTCGGCACCATCACGCTTTCGGATCTGTTTTCGACCGAAAAGACGACGGAAGAGAAAATGCAAAAGATGTTCGAGTACGTCAAAGGTCAGCTCGAAAATATCCAATGGCTCAAGGAACTCGATCCGGAAGTCCAGTTTATCGGCGTAGGCGGCGTATTCCGCAACCTTGCGCGTATATGCCGCAGGGTAAAGCATTATCCGGTGGACATGATCCATAATTTCCCGGTATCGCGCGAGGACTTCGGCGTGGTATATAATTCGATCAAGACGCTCGACAGCGAAAAACTCGGTAAAATAAAAGGTCTTTCTCCCGACAGGGCAGATATTTTCCCGGCGGCGCTCGCTTGCATAAGGAGCGTTTTCGAAATCGTGCCCACGTTCGGCAGGCTTTGCATTTCGGGCGCGGGAATACGCGAAGGTTTCCTTTTCAATCACGCCGTTCCCACCACTATCGAAAAGCCGATCGGCGATATACTCGGCTATTCGGCGTACACGCTGATAGATTATTGCGGACTTAACCAAGCGCATGCCGACCAGGTATGTATGCTCGCGATCCAGCTGTACAAGCAGCTCAGAGTATTGCATAAACTTCCCCGTCAGTACGTCAAAGTATTGCGCGTGGCGGCTCTTTTGCACGACAGCGGCTCGCTTATCAAGTTTTACAACAAATACAAGCATACTTTCTACTTTATTCTCAACTCCAATCTTTACGGCGTAACGCATCGCGAACTCGTGCTTGCGGCGTTCGTGGCGCAGGGGCTGAGGAAAAACGACTTCAATATGAGCGAATGGAACAAATACAAGGATATTCTGCTCGAAGAGGACCTTGTCGCGGTAATGCGTCTTTCGGTAATACTCCGAATAGCGGAAAGCCTTGACAGGAGTATGCAGGGCCACGTCAAAGACATAAACTGCGACGTGCTCGGAGATTCGGTCATAATGAAGACGGTAGTCGAGGGCGACTGTTCGCTCGAGATCCGCGACGCTATGGACGCGGCGGACGAATTTGCGCGCTCGTATAAGAAGAATCTCGAGATATTATGAAAATAATCCTTGCGTCCGCTTCGCCCCGGCGGCGCGAACTTATCGGTAAGATCCCGTTCGTCGAAGTCGATATAGTTCCGTCGGGAGCGGAGGAAAAGACCGACGAAACCGATCCCGTCGGATACGTCAAAGAGCTTGCGCGGCTCAAAGCCCGCGACGTGCACGAAAAGAAAGGCGGCGTATGCGTGGGAGCGGACACGATAGTCGTATGCGACGGAGTCATCTTAGGCAAGCCGAAAGACCGCGAAGACGCCGCGGCGACCTTGAAGTTTATCAGCGGCAAGACTCATTCGGTGTTTACGGGCGTATGCGTGGTAAGCGACGACGAGGAATACGTCGACGCGGAAGAAACGCGCGTAACCATTGCGCCGTATGACGAAAACGCAATCCGCGCGTACGTTGAGTCAGGCAGTCCGCTCGACAAAGCCGGCGCGTACGGAATACAGGACGAACTCTTTTCGCCTTTAGTCGTGAGCGTCGACGGCGACCGCGACAACGTGATAGGTTTGCCCGTAAAACTACTCGAAAGCATGCTTTTGAGATTAAAAGATCATAGGAGAAGAAAATGACCAATATCGCGATAGACGTCGGCACAAGTTATATCACCGTATACGTCGAGGGGAACAACGTAGTTTTGCGCGAGCCTTCGGTTCTGGCGTATATAGGCGAAGACAACGAACTTCGCGCCGTAGGCAAAGAAGCGCTCGAAATGCAGGGTAAAACCAACGAAAAAATCAATTTCGTTACACCGATCGTCGACGGATATATCGAGGACGAAGAGAGCGCGGCGACGCTGATAGGCGAACTGCTGCGCAAGATATTCCCGTCGCTCGGCAAAGTTTTCGGCACTTCTCTTTCCGCAATAGTGTCCGTACCCGTAGGCATAACGGTAGAGGAGCGCAAAAAGTACGAAGACGTTTGCGTCCGCGCCGGGATAAAGCGCGTGGAAATGGTCGACAAAGTGCTTTTGGCGGCTTTGGGCGCGGAGGTCCCCAGCGACGGCGCCCTCGTAGTGGCGATAGGCGGCGGTTCGACCGAGATCGCCATAGTAAGTTTCAATTCGATAGTTACCGGTTGCTCGATCAACGTCGGAGGCAATATGATGGACAGAGCGGTGTCGGATTACGTGTCGGGCAAATGCGGCATAAGACTCGGCAAACTCGCCGCTCGCAAAACCAAGGAATCTTCCGCTTCGCTTTACGAAGACGACGTGGCTAAAGAAGAGATCAAAGGGCTCAACACCGATACGTTGACGCCGGTAATGGCGGAACTGTACACGGCTGACGTATACAGAGCGATCGAACCTTACTACGACCGCATTGCGGAAACGGTAATGTGCGTCGTAAACGACTGTCCTCCCGCTTTGGCTCAGGCGGTGCAGGAGAGAGGATTGTTCGTCTGCGGCGGCGGAGCGAAAATCCCAGGACTTAAGGAGTTTTTGCAAAAGAAAACGTCTCTTCCGGTCCGCGTTTGTCCCGATCCCGAATACGTTACCGTACTCGGCGGCGGCAGACTTATTACCGACCCGGATCTTCTCGATGAGATCAACGCTCAATAAAATACGATCGATACGGATTTCCGCGGGCACGCCCCGCGGATTTTTTATGCAAAAATAGGTTTTTTTCGACCAAAGTTTTCATTGTTTTCGTCCGTTTTTGCGTTATAATCGTCCGTGCACGGAAAAAGGAGGCTTACTGTGTCACGGGCAATTGTCGTTACTTCGGGAAAAGGCGGCGTGGGCAAATCGTCGTTTTGCGTATGCCTCGGCAGAGCGCTTGCCGGGCGCGGGCTGTCGGTCGCGCTCGTGGATACGGACGTCGGGCTTAACAATCTCGACGTGATAATGGCGGTCGAAAACTCGGTCGTTTACGATCTTTACGACGTTCAGAACGCTTCGTGCAGACTTTCGCAGGCGCTCGTTCCCGATCCCGACTACGAAAACCTTAAATTGCTTCCCTCGTCTAAGGGCTACGGTAAGGACGTGCAGACTCAGACTCTCGTAAAGGCCGTCTCGTCGCTCAAGACGCGATTCGATTACGTGTTTATCGACTGTCCGGCGGGTGTGGACGCGGGCTTTGACAGGGCTGTAAAATGCGCCGACGAAGCGATAGTCGTCACCACGCCGCACGTGTCGGCTATCAAGGACGCCAAAGTCGTAGTCGAACTCGTCAAAAGTCGCAAAATGAAACGTTTATCATACGTACTCAACCGCGTTAGGCCCGATCTCGTTATTTCGTCGCAAATGGCTTCGGTCGAAGAGGTGACCGACGTGCTCGGAGTGCCGCCGCTCGGTGTTTTGCCGGAATCCGACGAAGTAAACGGATTGTCGAGCGTAGGGAGTATGGAGATGAACAAAGAAACGTCCGAGGCGCTCAAAGTATTGTGCGACAACCTCGTGTTCGGCAAAAACGAAATTTACGACTATACCAGGAAGTACAGGGGTTTTTTCGGAGCGCTCAGGCGCGTGATCAAAACCCGTATATAGGAGCGGATATGAACAAACTCAACGCCGGCGAAAGGCTCAAAAGCGCCAAAATAAGCGAAGAAACGCGCGAGATCGAACTGATGCTCAGGACGATCAAAAACGAAGAATACAAGCTTCTTACGAATTTTATGTTTTTAAGTTACGAGGATCTCGAAGTGTACGTCGACGTCACGCGCAAGGGAGAATATATATTGTCCGTACGCGCGCTCACGCGTAAACTTATCGACGTGGGAAAGAGCGTATAGAATAATCCGACGGGCGAATAAGTATAAATGTAATATGCTTATTTTTCCGCCGCCTGCCGAGAGTAAAATATCGACCGAAGCCTCCCGTTATCCGCGAGATAACGGGCTTTTTCGCTTTATTGCGTCGCTGATCGCGCTGGCGTTGTGTTTCGTCGCGGCGAAGATCGTGATTATACAAGCGAGCGACGAGCCGACGGCGAGAGAAGCGATAGTGTACGGGGGCGAGGAGGACGAAGCGTGAAAGATCTGCGGTTTTCGGTTTCGCCTTTTCTCGTTCTTTACGCGGCGTATTTCGTGTTTTCGAAGAGAATATCCGAGGGAGCGGCGTATTTCGTCGCCCTCGTTCTTCACGAATTTGCGCACGCTTACGTCGCCGAAAAACGAGGTTACAAACTCGAGCGGCTCAAGCTCGGAGTTTTCGGCGCGTCTCTTTCCGGAAAATTCGAAACGCTCGAAAAAAACGACGAAATAGCCATAGCGGCGGCGGGACCGGCGTTCAATCTTTTTTCGGCGGCGTTTTTTACCGCGCTGTTCTGGGTTTTCCCGGCTTTTTACGTTTTCTTTATCGACTTCGTATACGCGTCGCTCGCGCTGTTCGCGTTCAATCTTCTCCCCGTGTATCCGCTTGACGGCGGCAGAGTGCTTAACGCTCTCCTTACGGCGCGTTTTACGCGGACCACGGCGTACAAAACCGTTCGCGTTATCGGTTTCGCTATATCCGCGCTCCTTACCGCCCTCGCCGTGATCTCGGCGTTTTACGGTTTCAACCCATCTCTCGTGACGGGCGCGGTCTTCGCGTTCGCTTCGGCGGCTTTCCCGGACGATAAGAGCAAGTACGCGGGCCTTTTTCGTCTTTCGTACCGGAGCGAACGACTAAAGAAAGGACTTAAGGTGCGCGAAATAGCGGTAAAACGCGATTTTCCGATAAAGAGCGCGCTTAGTTTGCTCGATCCGGATCGCTATACGGCGTTCGTGATACTCGGCGATTCCCTTACGCCCGTAGCGGTGCTTCCCGAAACGGCGTTCGAACTTCCCGCAAGGGCGAAGCTTACGTCGGTTTCGGAGCTTTACGACGCGTACGCGGAGGCGGAAAGAGCGGAAAAAGTCAAAAACTGATACATATAAAGTATATTTTTTGTTGATTTTTTCGTTTGTTTCGTGTTATAATTTTTCGGTAGAAAAAATAAGGACGTTCGGGATTTGAAGAACAGTACGATACTTATAGACGTTCAGGAGTACATGACTGGAGTTTCTCTGCTCGAAGACGGCGTACTCAAGGAACACTACGTCGAATACAAAAACGCCAATTACATTACCGGCAATATTTATTGCGGCAAAGTCGTTAACGTTCTCGAGGGATTACAGTCCGCGTTTGTGGACATAGGCAGAGAGCGCAACGGCTTTTTGTCGGCTAACGAAACGATGGATCACAAGTCCGTTATGCAGGACGCGAAAGTCCTTTCGGACACGATAAGCGCCAAGAGCGGCGATTATATACTCGTACAGGCGACCAAGGAAGAGATAGGCAACAAGGGCGCCCGTCTTACGACGAACATTTCGCTTGCCGGCAGATACGCGGTTTATCTTCCGACGCTCGATTTTGTGGGCGTATCCAACAAGATCACCGACCCCGCGATCCGCGCCTCGCTTACCGAACTTCTCACCAAGCACAAACCCGCTCACGGCGGACTGATAGCCCGTACCATTTGTTTAGAGGCGAAGAAAAGCGAGATAGTCGCCGAGATAAAACAGCTTAAAGAACAGTGGAACAATATCATCAAGAATTTCCGCAGGGACAAGAGCATTTGCAAGATATACGACGACGGCGATATCGTTTTCCGCACGGTAAGGGATATACTTTCCGACGAAACGACGGCTATTGTGTGCAACGATCTCGAAGAGTGCGAACTTCTCAAGGACAAAGTTCTGGAGTACAATCCGCGCTTTATCGACAAAATCAGATATTACGACGACGCGATCGATATGTACGATAAGTACGGCATACTCGATCAGGTAGACGTTTTGCTCAAGAAGAAAGTAAATCTTCCGTCCGGCGGTTCGCTCGTGTTCGATTATACCGAAGCGCTCACGGTCATCGACGTCAATACCAGCAAATTTTCGGGTTCGGGGTGCCGCGAAGACACGGTGTTTGCCGCCAATCTGGAAGCGGCGACCGAAATAGCGCGACAGATCCGGCTTCGCAACATAGGCGGAATAATCATTATCGACTTTATCGATATGGCCGAAGACGAGCACAAAAAACTCGTGATGGAGCGGCTTCACGACGAAATGCTTTTCGACAGGACCAAGACGAGAGTGGCGGATATGACGGGACTGGGGCTTGTCGAAGTGACGCGCAAGAAGACGGGCAGAGAGCTTTCGACCGTTCTGCTCGACAAGTGTCCGCATTGCGAAGGCAACGCGCTTACGTATTCGTACGATTATCTTTGCCGCAAAATCAAATCCGAACTTTCGCGCGCTTTTGCGGATCCTTCGGTTACCGGCGTTTCCGTTCGCGTGCATCAGGGGCTTGCCGATCATATGATACGCAGCCGTTATTTCGATTCGGTATGCACCAACGAATGGGCGACCAAGCGTATTTACGTAATTCCCAACGCCGTACTCACCAAGACGGATTACGAGCTCGAGACGTTCAGGGAATCGACTTTTTCGGTGCCCGTCGGCGCGTTTTTGCTGTATTGAATATATCCCCGCCGCGCGGCGGGTTTTTTTGATGTCCGCGTTTATACAAAAAAAACGGAAAAAAATGAAAAAAATTTCAAAAACCCCCTTGACAAACTCGATTTTTGGTGTATAATTAGCGTATAATTTTTTAAAGGAGCCTAATATGAGCGTATTCGTCCTCGTCATTAGCATTATCGTGGTCCTCGGCATATTCAATTCGATAGGCTCTTTTAGTGCTATTAAAAATTAGTTGATTTTGATCAGTCGCACAAAGAGCCGAAAAGAAAATCGGCTCTTTTTTATTACCGTAATAAGCGCCCCACGGCGATTATAAACATTTTTTATTAAAGGAGAAAGAGTATGAAAAAGACAGGAATGAAGGTTGCGGCGTTTGCCGCGGCGGCACTTATGGGAACGATGGCTTTTGCCGGATGCAACGCGGGCGGAGACAAAGACAAATACGTTTATCTCGGAGCGAGCGGTCCTCTTACCGGCGGCGCGGCGCTCTACGGCGTGGCGGTCCGTAACGGCGCGCAGCTCGCGGTCGACGAGATCAATGCGGCGGGCGGACTGAGCAACAAAGTTAAGTTCAAATTCAATATGCTCGACGACGAGCACAACAAGGACAAGGCGGCGTCCAACTATTCGTCGCTTTACGACTGGGGAATGCAGTTCTCGCTCGGCTGCGTAACGAGTACGCCGTGCCTTGAGTTCAAGGAATACGCAAAGAACGACAAGTTGTTCTTCCTTACCCCGTCGGCGACCAACGACGACGTTATCAAGAATTACGACGGAGCGTATCAGATGTGTTTCTCCGACTCCGGCCAAGGCACCGGCGCGGCGCTTTTAGTAGAAGAATTGTATCCCTCCGACGATTCTACGATATTCGCGGGAGCGAAACTCGGCGCGCTGTACAAGTCCGACGACGCGTATTCGAGCGGTTTGTTCAACAACTTCTGGGCGGAGTTTTCCGCGGAGCAGAAGGCGGCGATCAACGTGCAGACCTTTACCGGCGCGACCAGCACGGACTTCTCGACTCAAGCCAACGCGCTTAAGGATTGCGATTTCATCTTCATGCCTTTCTATTACGAAGAGGCTTCGACCTTTATGGCGCAGGCTAAGGGCATAGTAAAGAACGACGCGATTTACTTCGGATGCGACGGCTTCGACGGAATCGATCAGCAGGAAGGCTTCGATATTTCGACCATTCCGCAGGAAGTATCGTATCTTTCGCACTTCAACTCCGGCGCGACGGAAGGCGTAGCGGGCGACTTCGTTCGCAACTATACCGCAAAGTACGGCGCTACGACGCTCAACCAGTTCGGCGCTTCGGCTTACGACTGCGTATACGCGCTCAAAGACGCTCTCAACAAAGCTATGAAAGATGATAAAGAATTAAACGTAGACGGCAACCTTTCGGTTAAGCAGATGAGCGACATTCTCAAGGGAGTATTCCAATCGAGCGACTTCAGTTTCAGCGGAGTTACCGGAACCGACGTAACTTGGGGCAACGACGGCTCGGTATCCAAGTCCGCCGTTAAGTACATCGTTAAGAATAAGTCCTGATTAACAGAGCCGATTTACGATTTACATAGTAGATAAAACAAGTTAAAACCCAACCGGAGAGAGAAATGATAGATATTATCACTACCATCATCAACGGCTTAAGCCTGGGCGGAGTTTACGCGCTTATCGCACTCGGATACACTATGGTGTACGGTATTGCGAAAATGCTTAACTTCGCCCATGGCGATATCATAATGGTAGGCGGCTTTTCCATATTCGTATTCTTCAATATGATAGGTCAGCCGCTTTTGGCCGTAGCCGCGGCGATAATCGTTTGTATCGTCGTAGGTCTTCTTACCGAAAGATTCGCGTACCGTCCGCTTCGCGGCGCGTCGCCTCTTGCGGTACTTATTACCGCTATCGGCGTGAGTTATCTTCTGCAATCGCTCGCCCAGATAATTTTCGGAGCCGCTCCCAAGAAAATGAGCGCGTTTTCGGATCTGGGAATGCTCAATATCGGCGAACTTAAAGTCAAGATAGCCACGCTTATCACCTTAGGCGTAGCGACGGTAATAATGATCGCGCTCACCTTATTCATCAACAAAACCAAAGTCGGCAAAGCGATGCTCGCCGTTTCCGAAGACAGAGGAGCGGCGCAGCTTATGGGTATCAACGTAAACTTCGTGATCGCCCTGACCTTCGCCATCGGCTCGGCGCTCGCGGCGGTAGCCGGCGCTTCGTATATTCTTCAAAACCCGACCGTCAACGTTTCGATGGGCTCCATGCCGGGTATCAAGGCGTTTACGGCGGCGGTTATCGGCGGTATAGGTTCTATTCCGGGAGCGATGCTCGGCGGAATACTTCTCGGACTTATCGAGACGATCTGTAACGCTATTCCCGGACTGTCGGATTATACGATCGCGATCGAATTCGCGCTGCTTATTCTTATCCTGCTCGTCAAGCCCACCGGACTTCTCGGCAAAAAGAGGAGGGAGAAAGTATGAGCGGATTTACCACGTATCTCAAAAGCATCAAGCGCAGTTTCAAACTCAAAAATTTCATAATGTATTTCATTTTGGCGTTCGTGATAATTCTGTTCGGCACGCTCAATTCCGTGACCGGGCTCAAGAGATCGACCGTAACGCTGCTCGAACAAATGTCTTACAGTATGATAATGGCGCTGTCGCTCAGCCTCGTCGTGGGATTTTTGGGCGAACTGTCGCTCGGCCACGCCGGGTTTATGAGTTTAGGCGCGTTTTTGGGCGGCTATATGCAGACGTATCTGTATCCGTCGCTGACAGCGGGCGCACCTCTTTTGTCGCTTGTGCTGTCCATGCTGATAGGCGGACTTATCGCGGCGGCGTTCGGATTCGTTATCGGACTGCCCGCGCTGAGGCTCAAGGGCGACTATCTGGCGATAGTAACGCTCGCTTTCGGCGAAATAGTCAAAGTAATATTTACCAACGTCAAGTTTTACGCGCTCGACGGCAGGCTTTTGTCCACCACCGTCGGCGTACTCAAAACCGGCAGATACGACCAGAAGTCTCTCTTCATAATAGGGTTTATCGTCGTACTCCTTACGATGATATTTATCCAGAATTTTATCAAGAGCAAGCACGGTAACGCGGTCATGGCTATCCGCGACAACGAAATAGCGGCGCGCGCCATGGGCGTAAACGTAACTTTTTACAAACTTCTTGTGTTCGTTATCTCGGCGTTTTTCGCGGGGCTTGCGGGAGTGCTTTACAGCAATGCGAGCCACAACATCAACGCCGCCGACTTCGATTACAACTATTCGATAAACTTCCTCGTTATGGTAGTTTTGGGCGGAATGGGCAATCTCAACGGATCAATACTCGCCGCGGCGCTCATCTCGTTCCTTAACAACAAACTTCAGACGATACTTACCGGCGACATGGCGGGCTTCAAAAACCTGTTCTACGCGCTTATCCTTATCCTTATCGTCATTTACAACAACGCGCCCAAGCTCCGAGGCTTCAGAGCGAAGTACAATCTTCGCAACCTGTTCAATTTCGTCAAGGCGAAACTCACTAAGCTGTTTACCAAAAAGCAGCCCGTGCCCGATCCCGCGGCGGAAGTCGAGTATGGCGCGGACTGGGATAAGATCCCCACTAAGATAGAGATGGACGCGCTGTTGTCCACGGACTTCACGCCGGACAATACGTACGTTCCCGACAAAGCCGACAAACCCAAAGAAGGAGGTAAAGAGTAATGGAAGAAACCGATATTACCCTTAACGATCCTTCGCTGCCGGACGACGAAAAAGCGATCGGGAACGATATAGTTCTCCGCACCGAAAACCTCGGAATATCCTTCGGCGGTCTGAAGGCGGCTTCCGACGTAAACCTTACCATTTACAAAGGTCAGCTTTACGGTCTTATCGGACCCAACGGAGCGGGCAAAACGACGATATTCAACCTTCTTACAGGCGTTTACAAGCCCACTTTCGGCAGATTTTACCTTTGCGGCGAGGATCTTACGGGATTCAGTCAGATGGCGATAAACCGCAAGGGCGTGGCGCGTACTTTCCAAAACATCCGCTTATTCAATAATATGAGCGTTATCAAAAACGTTTTGGTAAGTCTTTCGCACCTTCCCGAGTACAAAAACACTTTTTTTGACGCGGTATTCCGCACGCCCAGGCATTACAAGGTAGAGAAGGCGATGCGCCACCGCGCGAAAGAAATACTCGAAATATTCGGACTGCTCGAAGAGCGTAACGGGCTCGCCTCCAACCTTCCTTACGGCAAACAGCGTAAGCTGGAGATAGCCCGCGCCCTTGCCAGCAATCCGAAGTTATTGCTTCTCGACGAGCCTGCGGCGGGCATGAATCCGCAGGAGACCGAGGAACTTATGGAAACCATCAGGTTCGTCCGCGACAAATTCGACGTAACGATACTGCTTATCGAGCACGACATGAAACTCGTCAGCGGCATTTGCGAAGAGATCACGGTGCTCAACTTCGGTCAAGTGCTTGCCCAGGGTCAGGTCAAAGACGTTCTCGCCGACCCGGAAGTAATCAAGGCGTATTTAGGAGGCTGATATGGAAGAAAAAGAAATTCTTGATACCGTTCAGACTCCCGACGCGGAGGAGACGGGCGCAAAACCTCTTCTTAAGGTGACCGACCTCGAGGTAAACTACGGTCTTATCAGGGCTATCAAGGGCATATCTTTCGAAGTTTACGAAGGCGAAATCGTCGTTCTTATCGGCGCCAACGGAGCGGGTAAAACGACCACGATGCACGCGATAAACGGACTTATTCCCGCAGCAAAAGGCAAGATAGA
>CACZPH010000046.1 GCA_902783025.1 uncultured Eubacteriales bacterium
ATTGTTTATGTTTGATACATAATACTTTACTTTTACTCGTATAATATTATCTTTTCATTTAAGTTATTCAGTTGTCAATGTGCGAATGCCGTCCGCTTTCTTGCGACAGCCTATATATAATACCACATTGAAAATTTTAAGTCAACTGATTTTCGCAAATTTCTTAAACTTTTTTTAAGTCTTTTAGTAAGGCGAAAAAACGCGAAAAAAAGAAGAAAAACGCCCCAAAAAAAAGCGCTTTCCCTTTTCATTATATAATACGCGCGTATATACGCGCGCGAGGTCAGGACAAAACCTTGACGTATTCGCCGAGGACTTTTCGCGCCTCGTCCGCGGTCAAACCGGCACGCTCTTGCGAAAAGACGGTAAACGGCATACGCAGATCCTCGTACTTGCTCCGCGCCAAGGCGTGATACGCAAGCACCCTTACGCCGACGCAATTACCAAGCCTTGAGATTATTTCGCCGCTTCGTCTTAACTCGTTTTCGCCGTCGTTGAAACCCGGAATAAGCGGAATACGTATCTCCGTCTTCGCTCCGGCGCTGTCAAGATAAAATAAGTTGGACAAAATCAGTTCGTTATCTCGGCCGGTGTACTCGGCGTGACGTGCGGAGTCCGGATGCTTGAGATCGAACAAAAAGCAATCGGTATAAGGTATAAGCTTGTCGAATCGATCCCTTTTGCAATATCCGCAGGTATCTACGTCGCATTTTATTTTCCGCGCCGCAAAGAGCCGCTCGCACTCGGCTACGAATTCCGCCTGCGCGGTAGGCTCGCCGCCCGAAAAAGTCACTCCGCCGCCGCCCGCGAAAAAGATTTCGTCTTCCGCAATACTATCGACTAATTCCTCGGCGGTAACGGATCTGCCGTACACCGTAAGCGCGCCCGCGGGGCATTCTCTTTCGCATTTGCCGCACGCGACGCAAAACTCGTCGGATACTTTATGCTCGCCGCCTATAATATGCACGTTTTTTTCGCATACGCTCGCGCACTCGCCGCAAAGTAAGCATTTACTTTTTTTGAGCGCGATTTGCGGGCGAAAAGATATCGCCTCGGGGTTGTGGCACCATTTGCACGAGAGCGGACAGCCCTTGAGAAATACCGTCGTGCGCAGCCCGTCGCCGTCGTGCGTGGCAAGGCGCTTGATAGAGGTTATTACTCCTTTCATTACTCGTTTCCCTTTGCGCGGCGAATAAATACGTCCTGCTCGCGCTTGCTGAGAGTCACGAAATACGCGTTCCAGCCGCAAACGCGCACCTGAAGATTGCGGTACGAATCGGGATCGCGTTGAGCCTTCTCGAGCTCTGAAGCGTCGAATACGTTACCGTGGACGGAAAAGCCGCCGTTATTTAAGTGCGATCTTATGAGGGCAAGCAAAGTTTTGGGGCCGTTTTCGCCGCCGACAGCGGACGGGTGGACCATAAAGTCGAGCACGCTGCCGTTGGGCGTGAGCGTATAGTCGAGTTTGTTGGCGGACTTGATAAGCCCCGCCGTGCCTTCGTAGTCGCAACCTATGCTCGCGGTGTTGTTTTTGCTGAAAAAGTCGCCCGCTTTCCTGCCGTCCGCGCTCGCCATGAGAGAGGGCGCGAGCCACATATACGCGTCGACCGAGAAAAAGCCGAGTCTGAATTTGCCGCCGCGACCGTTGGGCTTGCCGTTTACTACGGAAGCGGCGTACTCGATGATACTCTTCGCCGTTTCGTCGGCTTCGGGATCGGCGTTAGCGTACTTTTTGCGGTAGTTTTTGCACTTGAGCCGCAAAAGTTCGGCGTCCTTCCAGTCGCTGCGCAAAATATCGACAAACTCGCCGAGCGTGTACTTATGCTCGTCGAAAACGAATTTCCTGATAGCCAAAAGCGAGTCCGCCGCCGTAGCCAGTCCGGTGAAATTGATACCCGAATCGTTGTATTTCATGCCGCCGTAAAAGATGTCTACACCCTTCTCCATCGCGACGCCGCACGTGGAAGTGAGCAGCGGCGAGGCGGTTATGCGGTTGTACGCACGCTCGAAAAACACGATATTGCGCATATCGCGCTCGAGTCCGTCGCCTACGCGGCGCAAAAACTCGGCGAAAAGTTCGTCGTACGAGGTGATTTTGTCAAGCGGCGTAAAGTCGTCGGCTACCTGTTTGCCCAGCGCGTAGTCGTAGCCGTTGGTGAGCGCGTATTCGAGACTCTTCGGCGCGCTGAAATACGAGTTGCAGGTGGTGCACGACTGAGTGCGCGTGGCGATAGGCTCGTAACAACCTATTATCGAAAAGTCGCGCGCGTCCTCTTCGCTTATTCCCGAGCGCTCTAAGGCTTTGCGGACGGTAGAGTCGCTTACGAAAAGATAACTGCTGTTGCCTTTGATTATCTGCGCGCAAACCTGCTCGGCGAGAGAGTCGGGCATCGTTTCGTTGTACTTTATTTGCATTTTCGGGCTGATAAGGGAAAGCGACGAGTGAATACGTATAAGCCGCGCGGTAAAATCGGTAAACGCCGACGAGCCGTCGGGTAAAGTTCCGCCGACCGTCATAGGGACGTTGGCGCCGAGCTTCATCGCCTCGCATCTCAGCATAAACGCGGCGATAAAATCGTCGAGTTCCTCTTCCGTAAACGCTCCGCTCGTCATATCCGCGTTAAAGAACGGCTCGTAAAGCGTGTCGAAGTTGCCGAGCGAGCGGATATAATGGTTCTCGACGTCGCAGCCTAAGCGGTAAAACAGCAACGCCAAAGTAAGCGCCTGATGCAAAGTCCCGGGCGCGCCGACGGAAAGCGCGGAAAGGGAAGAGTGCAAAAGTTTGCCGCGCGGCGTTTCGTCGTTCTTCGAAAAAGCCGCCATACGCGAAATAAGGCGAATAACCGCGCGAAGAACACGGATCTCGCACTCGTAAAACTCGCTTTTAGTCGGGTTTTGCTTCAAGAGTTTTTCCGCGCGCTCTTTTAGTCCCGTCGCGCCGAGCCGCAGCAGACTTTGCCAGTCGAAGGACTGATGTCCGAAGTCTACGCCCGAAGAAAACCAGCAGCCTTTGCGGTAATCGTTTACCGAAGGGTCGGGGTTTTCGTCGCATACGGCGTAATAATACTTGGCGCGGATCTCGAGCAGGAACGAGCCCTTGTCAACGCAACGCGTGTAGTGGTCGAACCTGTCTGCGTAAAGATCGTCGCGGATCGCGAAACGGCAGTTATCCAAAAAGACTTCGAGAAGGTGCGAACGCATTACCGCGACGGAAGCGTCTTTGTACTTTTCGTAAGTCGAATAAATAAGCGCTTTGAGTTCGTCGCGGCTCACTCCGCTGTCTTCGTAAAAGTCGGGGGTTTCGTAGATAGTCGAGATCTTTTTCTTATATTCGTCGTCGAGATATTTCATTTTCCGTTCTCCAAATCCGTATCGATAATAACATTATATATGCGCCGCGAAAAAATAACAATGTAAAAACCGAATAATTTTGGACTTTTCGAACAAAAGATAGCGGTTTTTGTTGCTTTTTCGCTTTGCTACGTGGTACAATAGAAACATGGAAAAGGATATAAAAAAGGACCTTAGTCCCATCACGAAGATCCATGCGGTCGTGCGCAACGCTATCCGGAGCGCGCACGTGAGGACCTTTGACGACGCGCCGAGATACTCGCATTGTTTCGCGTTTATCCTGTCCGGGAGCGCGACTTATACGACGAGGACGCACGTTTTTCGCGTGGAGGCGGGCGACGTGCTGTATCTTGCAAAAAAAGAAGAGTACGTAATAGACGTCACGGAGATGGATTATACGTTTATTTTTGCGGATTTCGAGCTTGAAAGCGACGAAAAATACGCGAGTTGCGCGCTGAAAAGCAAGAATAAAGACAAGATACGCGCGATTTTCTTCGACGCTCTGAGGCTATATAACGCTAAGAGCAAAACGAGCGAGTTGCGCGTCGTTTCCCTGTTGAGTTCCGCGTACGCAGATCTATCGGAGGACTTGTACGCGAGCGCGAGCGATAAGGCGAAGATACTGCCCGCGTACGAGTATATCGTCGAGCATTACTGCGAAGAAATATCCGTGCCGTATCTCGCCGCGCTGTGCAAAATGAGCGAAGTGCATTTGCGGAGGCTGTACGCGAAAGTTTACGGCACTACGCCGATAGAACATATCGCTACGCTGAGGTTTGAGAAAGCGAACAATTTGCTCTCGCTCGGCGAAAATCCCGTATGGCAGATAGCGGAAAACTGCGGCTTTAAGGACGTGTACTACTTCTCGAAAGCCTACAAACGCAAATACGGCGTGAGCCCTACCAAAAGATAGAAAAGACGAACGCAAAAACAATTGCGTTCGTCTTCTTTGAAAGGAAATTCTTTACTTACTTGATTACTTGGTGTGTTTGTCGATAAAGGCGGTAAGGCGCTTTTGGTACTCGGACATTTGCTTGAAGTACGAGCCTACGTGTCCGGCGCCCTCTACCCAAAGGTATTCTTTCTCGCTCTTGCACGCGTCGTAAAGGCGCTTGCCCATCTCGAAAGGCACGAATCTGTCCGCCGTTCCGTGAATAAACAAAATCGGGATATTGGTCCTCTGCACGGAGTCTATCGCGCGCCTGTCGTCAAGTCCGAAACCGTTGTAGCAGACGAACCAAAAACGGCAAAACGCCTTCATGGGCTGAACGGGCACGTGGCTCGAACGGATCATATGCGCCATTTGTTTGTCGCCGTCGTCGTATCCGCAGTCGGAAACTATGCAGCTGACTTTGTCGTCGATACCCGTATCGGACGCCATAAGCACGGTCGCCGCGCCCATCGAACAGCCGAGCAAAACTATCTTTGTATCGGGGGCGAGCTGAGCCGCTTTGTCTACCCATTTACGCATATCGAGGCTGTCTTTTACGCCGAAAGTAACGCGATCGCCGTCGCTGGCGTTGTGTCCGCGGTGGTTGATGAAAATAACGTTGTAACGCTCGATAAGGAAAGTGCAAATTCCGCCGAAATCCCATTCGCCGCTGCTTCTGTATCCGTGCGAGCAAATAACGGTAACCTTAGCGTCCTTATCGAGGCTCTTGTAAAACTTGCCGCGAAGAGTCAAGCCGTCGTCGGTTTTGACCTCGAATTTTTCGAACGGATTCTGATTGAAAATCGCGGTTTGTTCGTTGCCGAACTCGCAGGCGGCGGGAAAATCCTCGCCCATCAGCGGAACGGACTTTTCCGGCTCGGTGTCCGGTTCTTTGTCCGAGTGGCACCCGAATCCCGTGCGCACTACGCGGTGCGCGTACAAAAATTCGGCAAGGCAAACGAGCAATAACAAGCCTACGATAATGCTTGCTATCAGAATGATCACTTGATAGAATTCCATGTTTTACCCCTTTTTTACAAAGAAAAACCTATTTCTTTGAGCTTTTTGCAGTTGTATTCTATTACGGAAAATAACTTAACGATTATTTCCTTCGCTTCTTCCTTGCTGCCGATCTTGTGAGAATCGGCGGCGGTAGAATGCATATAAAAATTACGCTTTTCGTAATACTCGGTATACAGCGCCGCCAAAACTTCCGAATAAACCACGCCCACTTTCTTGGTGTAAGCCGACTTGAGTATATATCTGCCGCGCTCGTCCTTATCGTACGCCTGACCTATGAGCTTGACTTCGATATCCTTTGCGCGCTGAAGCTCGAAAATAAAGTTTTCGAGTCCCTTAAACGGCGCGAGTAAAAACATCGAGTATTCGTAATGGTCGCTCGCCTTATTTATCTCGTCAAATCCGCTTCCTAAGTTGTTTTGCGCGGAAACGGACAGATACTCCAAAGCCGTGGGAAGATATTTCTTGAGAATAGCGGTATACCTGCTCTTCTCTTCTTTGACCTCTCTCTTCTCTTCCTTGACGGTGGACGAAACCTTGGTGCCGCCTAAAGAAAGGAAAACGTCGGCTATCTGTCCCGCAATTTCGCCGGAAACGTCGAGTTGTCCGACGGACGGCATATACCTGAGCGCGCATTCCTTATCCGCGCGTATGACGGTATAATTGTTCTCTTCGTTGACTTTGCCGAAATTGCGAGTCTTGAGAGTGTTTATTCTGAGTTCGGAGTTGTTGCGTATCTTGTGCAAAGCCTTGCGGAAAGATAATTGATATATTCCGCCTATTACAACCGTATCCGACCGCGTTTGATCATGCTTATCCTTGTCGGAGCGATCCCGCTTGCCGCTCTTGTCCTTTTGCTTAAGGTCTGTCTCACGATCGAGTTGCTTCGAGGCTTGAGCGGGTTTTTCCGTTTGTTTACTTTGCTTTGCCGGCGGTTGTTTCTTGTCTGACTGAGCGGCGGACTCTTTGTTTTTATTCTTTTTTTCGTACTTTTGCTTCGCTCCGCCTTTAGGCTCGTTTTTCTTGCCGGATTGAGATTTTTCAGCCGGCGCTTTACCTTCGACAGCCTTGCCTTTGTCTTTTTTTCCGTCCGACGCGTCCGAGGCGGTCGAAGGCGCGCAAAGTTGTTTCGCCACAGGCGAAATCTTCTTCATTGCGGCACTTTGGCAAGTGAGCGTCAGCATCTTTGCCTTCGTATCATATACGACTACGACCTTTTTGCCTTCGTATAAAAAACCGAACTTATCGTAATGGCTTGTTTTGGTGTACGGGGTGTGTGTGACTAAAGTGAAACCGAGTTGTTCTACCGAATCTGCGAATCTGATGTAATTTTCGTAAGTAAAGTTCTTGAATTCCTTTCTGTCCGGTATAACTCCCATAATACCTCCTTTTTGAGTGGATTTTAATAAAAATCGGGCTACCAAAGAAATATTTGACAGCCCGATAATTCATTTTTTAATTATTTTTTGGACTTCTTTTTGCCTTTGCGGCCGGTGAGCAGGAATACGAACACTCCCACGATAAGCACTGCCGCTACGACGATGAGTACCGCCGAAAGAACGGTATAATCCACCTGATCGGACTTAGCGGAATCCTTGACCTTGATCTCGAATACCTGCTTAGCTTCGTTGCCGGCTTTGTCCGTTACGGTATAAGTTACCGTCCAAGTACCCGCCGTGGTAAGTTTGATAGAGTTGCCTTCCTTGTCCGCATACGTCGAACCCGTGCCGGAGATCGTGCCGTCCGTTACGGTTTCGCCGCTCGGATTAACGATCGTCTTCTTGAAGGTGAGGTTGCTTGCGCTGTCGGCGCCGGTAACGGTAACTTTGTGGAACTTGAAGGTCGATCCTACGGTCTGCTCGGTGGCGTGGCTCTCAACCGTGAAGGTGGGCGCTACGTTGTCGCCGTATCTTACGCTGTAAGTGGAGATCGCCGAATCGTTGACGAGATACGCAATGGTATACTCGCCGTCCGTCGAGAAGCGGAATTCGCTGATAAACTTCTGGTAATTTGCGTAATTCTTGACCGTGGAGTTGGGATCGGTAACTCTTACGGTAAAGTCGAAATTCTGATCCGCGGAGTAAATCACGGCGTTGCTTATGGCGCTCGTCTCCGCTCCGGAAGCAAGATATGTGGGCATCGGCGCGTCGAGAACTACGGTCTTCGCGCTGTTTGCCGATACGTTGACGACCGTCTTATCGGAAGAGTTGGCGATCTTGCGGCTGAGCGCGTCGTCAAGAGTAACGGGATCGCCGGAAGACTCGAGAAGCATATGCTTGTCTACTACGGTGTACTTGCCTTCCGAAAGAGGCGTGATACCGCCGTAATTCCATACGAACCTGCCTCCGCTTACGGTATGAGCTGTAGCCACTACCCACGTAGCGTCATAATCGGACGCTCTGTACGAAATGGACGAGTTGCTCCAGTTTACTTTGTTGCCCGCAACGGCGGTCTTGTTAGCCGCGGATTTCTCGGAATCCTTGTTGTCGTCGGTAGTCGGCGCGGTAAGATCGATGGGATAAACCGCCGCGGTGACCGATCCGTAAACGTCGGTGATCCTGACTTCGAAATAATACGTTCCGTCCTTGGTTACCGCCGAAGGCGTGAGATCGGAAACGATCCTTTCTTTCGTTACGCTGTTGTAGTAAACGGTAGCGGTAAAGGAAATATAATCATAGTCCGCGTTACGAAGACCGAGCTGAACGTCGACGAGTTTGTTGTCGACCGTACCCAAATCGATCTTAACGCCGCGATTGTCCGAAGTTGCCGTAACGGTATAAGGATTGACCGTCGTGCCGGGAACGACGATCTCGGTCTTCTCGGTCGCGGTATATTCCTTGCTCTGGCCCACGTCGGAAACCGCCTTTACGAAATAGGTAAGTTCGTCACCCGTGTTTACGGCGAGTTTGTAATCCACGCCCTTAGCGGTGTAAACGAGCGCGGAGTCGGCAGCGGAGAACTTAAGCACTTCGCCGCCCTCAAACTTGGCGTATTCGTTACCGTCCGCGTCAACGAATTTCGCCGAAGCGGTCGAGATCGTGTAAGTGTTGTTAAGATAACCGTCTTTTTCGCTCGATACCGTGAAAGCGGGAACCGTGAACTCGGCGCCGTCTTTAAGAACGACGAATTCTTCGATCGAAGAAGGCGTGATGGATATTTCGCTCGTTCCGTCGTAGTTTTCGGACGAGATCTCGATAGTATGATCCGAATAAGTCGTGGATCCGGTAACGGGCTCCACTACCTTATACTGAAGTTTGTAAGTTCCGGCGTACTTGTACGACGACGTAAACGCCGCCGCGCTTTCGTCGGCTATCTTCGCCTTAACGAGGTCTACGTACTTGCCTACGTTGAACTTAACGAGCGCGCCGTCTGCGAGCGCGTCGGTAACGAACGCTTCGCCATCCGCCTTAACGTCGGAGTTTTCGGTAATAACAAGCTTGTTGTCCGCGGCGGAAGCGAGATACTTGACGGACGCAACGGTCTTTTCGTTGGGGTCGGTGATCGTAAGCACAAGTTCGAGCGCGGAATCGCGGTTGTTGTCGTAATATTCGGGCAAGGGAAGCGTGATGGTCGTATCGGGAAGCGCTTCTTCGGTCTCTACGCCCAAGTCGTCGGTAACGGTATAGAATACCTTGCCGTAACCCCACATCTGCGGAATGGTCGCCCTGTCTACGTTGAGTACGGGACCTTTCTTGTCCTGAACGGTGAGAGTAAACGAAAGAGGCTCGGCTTCGTTGCCAGCGTCGTCTTTCGCGTGATAAACTACTTTGTAATCGCCCTTAACGGTAGGATAAAAGAACATATCTCCGTTGTTATCGAATTTTTCGATAGCGGCATAAGTCTTGCCTTCTTCCTTGTATGCGATACCGTTGTCGTCAACGTCGACTTCGGTAACGAACTTTTCTTCGCCGTTTTCGGTGTATGTGATAACTACCCAAGCCTCAACTCTTTCGTCGTAGTCGTCGCTTACGGTCGCAACGGGGATCGAGTACTTGGTGTTGAGGTTAGCCGTCTTCTCGGTCGTCGAGAGCGACAAAACGGGTTTTACCGTGTCGGCAAAGCCGTCGCGTACGGTAACGGTGAATTCCTTGCTTGCGTATACGCCTTTGCCGAGCGTGTACGTATAGGTAACTCTATAACTGCCCGCCGTCGTAAACTTATTGTCCGTATAAGTTCCGCCGGTAACTTCGGCAGTAACCGAAGCGCCGTCTACGAACACCTTTTCGCCGTCTTCCTCGTAATATACGGTAGCGGTGGGAAGCGCAACTTCGGTCCCGGTCGCAATTACGGTGGGGATCTTGGTCGCGTCTACTTCGATATTGTAGACTTTGCTCGAAGTGCTGAGCACGTCGTATCTGTACGTAACGCCGCCGTTGTCGTATTCGACGATATAATGACCGATCTGATCGGCGGTATAAGAATCGCCCGCGCCGGTCTGTTCCGTTCCGTCGGGAGCGGTAACTTTAACGTTGGTGCCGGGCACAGTGAAAGTCTCGCCGAATTCTACCGTGGAGGTTGCCACTCCGTCGGCAAAAACCGTTCCGGTTCCGAGTTCGGGATCGGGAGTCGCCGCAAACGCGGTAATGCCGGCCCCGCTCGCCGCTAAGGTAAGGGCAAGGGTCGCTCCGGCTACGGAAGAGAGGATCTTCTTGGATTTCTTCATCTAACTGTCTCCTAAATTATTGTTTATATACGTTGTCTTCAGACTGCAACAGTCTAATTATACAATTAAAAGGCACAATTTGTCAAACGCTTTAAGCCTTTACTACTATAATATTTGCTCAAATAATGCGTTTTATGTGCTTTAAGCGCAGGTTTTTACTAAAGTAAAGTCCTCAGCAAACCGCCTTGCGGAACATTTTGACGCCCGCTTTGTCTTTGACTGATCTCAGAACCGCTTCGATAGCGCTCTGCGCCATGTGCTTGGTGACCATGAGAAGCGTCTCGGTCTTCATGTCGTACTTGTATTCCTTGAGCAGTCTGTCGTCGCCGGCAAAAACGTTGAGAATATCGTCGGCGTCGCCGCGCTTGACGGACAAAACCACGAAGTAATTGGAATACGGATCGGTAACGAACTCGATATTTTCGTCTATCTTGCCGTCGTTGTTGAAGGGCGGATAAAGCGGCGTCGAACGCTTGGCGCAATACACTACGTCGGACACGATGGCGCTGCCGGTGGGTTGCGCTCCTGCGCCTTTGCCGTACAGCATTACGTTGCCTACGTTGTCGCCGCGCAGCATTACCGCGTTGAATTCGTCGTTGACAACCGCGAGCGGATGAGTGTTCTTGACCGCAGTCGGATGAACGCGCGCCTCGACTTTGTCGCCCTCTTTGCTCCCGATGGCGAGAAGTTTTATCGAATAGCCCATTTGCTTGGCGTATCCTATCTCCTCTTGCGTTACGCCCGTGATGCCTTCGCGCGAAATACACGAGTACGGTATGCAGGTCTTAAACGCGAGCGAAGAAAGGATCGACAGCTTGTACGCCGCGTCGAAACCCTCTACGTCGGCGGTCGGATCGGCTTCCGCGTAACCGAGTTTCTGCGCCTGTCTGAGCGCTTCGTCGTACGACGTGCCGTCAAACGACATTTTGGACAAAATGTAATTCGTCGTGCCGTTGATTATGCCCTTGACGGACTCTAATTTGTCGCCCTGAAAAGACTCGTTGAGCACGCGTATCACGGGAACGCCGCCTACGCAACTCGCTTCGTGGTAAAAACCCACGCCGTTTTCACGCGCCGCCGCGTCGATGGCCGGCCATTTCTTGGCGATGAGTTCCTTATTGGCGGAAATAACGTTTTTCCCGCTCTTGAGCGCGCGAAGAATAAAGGTAAGCGCGGGCTCTATTCCGCCCATTACCTCTATCACCGCGTCTATTTCGCGGTCGTTTATCACATCGTCGACGAGCGTCGTTCCTACGCCTTCGGGCACGCCGAACTGCGCAAAGCGCTCCGTCCTTAAGTCCAGAACGCGTTTTACTCGCACGTCCACACCGTGATTACGCATGATCTCGTCGTGATTTTCGGTAAGTATGCGGTAAGCGCCGCCGCCTACCGTTCCGAGCCCCATTATCGCAACGTTAAAAACTTTCATTGTCTTTCTCCTGTCGGTTCGTTGTTGAGTTTGTATAATATATTGAGTCCGCGAAGGGTGAGCGTCCTGTCGACTACGTCGACGACTTTGCTCTCCGCCGCGACTATCTCCGAAAATCCGCCCGTAGCCACTACTTTGACCGGGAATTTAAGTTCGGCTTTCATTTTGCGCACGATATAGTCCACCATACCGCAATACCCGTACATTATACCCGCTTGCATATTGGTTATCGTCGTGCGGTTGACGACTTGCGGAGGCTTGTTGTATTCGACGTTGGGAAGTTTAGCCGCGCTGTTGCCGAGAGCTTCCGCACTCGACTTGAGCCCGAAACTTATCGCGCCGCCCAAAAATTCGCCCGCGGGACTTACGGCGTTGAAAGTCGTCGCCGTACCGCAGTCGATGACTATGCTCGCGCCGTACGTCCTGTACGCCGCGACGGAGTCGACTATTCTGTCCGCGCCCACTTCCTTGGGGTTGTCTACGCGGATATTAAGCCCGGTCTTAAGTCCGGATCCGACTATCATCGGCGAAAAACCGAAATAGTACGTGATAAGATGATCTATCGTGTAATTGAGCGCGGGATTTACGCTGCTCATTATGACGCCGGTTATCGACTTTACGGATATGCCCTTGATCTCCAGAAGGTTGCGTAGCGACATATAATACTCGTCCGCGGTCTTGCGCGAAGCCGAAGCGAGCCTTAACGAATCGACGAGTACGTCGCCGTCGAAAACGCCTATTTTGATGTTGGTGTTGCCTATGTCTATTACGAGTATCATTCGTCTTCTCCGTCGGCGTTATCTTCGTCGTCCCGCCGTTGCCCGACGCTTTCCGCCTCTTCGCTTTCTCCGGGTTCTACGTCGTCCTCGATTTCCGCTTCGTTTGCGAGTTCCGCTTCGTTTTCGATTTCCGCGTCGTTTGCGGTTTCTACGTCGTCTTCTTCCGTAGCGGTTTCGTCGGTATATACGGGAGCGGTTTCTTCGATATCGTACTTAAGCGCGCGCCTTACGCCCCACGCTACCGGAGGCGTGATAACGGCGGGAATAAGCACTTCGAGCAGAAAATTCGTGCCGAGTACGCCGTAAACTACCAAGAAGTAATTTGCGCCCGCGCCGTTTATGTTGCGAAAAACGGTTATCATACCCATTACGGTGGAAGTGTTGACTATCGTAGCCGCCACGCACGCCGTCGCAACCGCGGCGAAATACCTTGCGTGAGAGCGGCTCTTTCCTCTTACGAGAATAAACACGCCCGCCGCAGCCGCTCCGACCGCCACTCTCGGCAGTACCGAAATGCAGGGATTGAGGAACGACGTCAAAAAGCCTCCCCAGCTCGTCGTGACCGATCCGAACATTATCGTGGTAAGAAGCGACATAAGTCCGAAAATGAATCCGCATATCAGACCGTTTTTGAGCGTGGGTCTGATAAATATGCAAGCATACGCGACGGTAAGAGTCACTATGGCGGCGTTTATGGGCAGCCAGCCGGTAACTACGTGGTCGAGCACGCGGGCAATAAGCAAAAGCGCGGCGACCGTCGCATACCATACGACGGAATGGGTGATATTGTTTTTCATAAAAAGCCTCCTTGTTGCACTTCCCGAAAGATAGCGCACAAACTCTTTTGAAAAGAAATTGTAAAATACGAGAGGTTTCCCTTCCCGTTTAATCTATATTTTACCACAAGGCGGAATAAATATCAAGTATTTGCCGAAAGAAAAGTTTTTTGCCCGATACCGAAAAATCCCCTTCCCAAAGGGAAGAGGACTTTTTTCGCCGCTTTTACTTGCAGCAACCGTTATTGTTAGAGCACAGACAGTTGAGCAGTATGTACCACATAACGATATCGCAGCAATCGCAACCGCCTTTGCCGCAACCGCCGCCGCATCCGCATCCGCAGGACGTAAGCAATAACAGCAGAAGAATATTGTTATCGCATCCGCATCCGTTGTTCCACATAGACTTTTCCCCCTTGTAAAAAGTAAGCGGACCGCCTTCCGGCCGCACAAACGGTCCGCTCCGCGTCTGTCATCTTAGGTAAATTCTTTCTTTTGTGAGCAATCTTTTGTTTTTCCTATATAGGCGGGGCGCGCGTTCCCCTATTTTCATAATATTACTTTACCTGTAAAATTGTTATATTTTTTTGCTTCGTCGGCGGGCGAAAAAAAAGCGCGCTGACGCGTATAAGCGGTTTTTTGCCGCGAACGCTTGACAAACCGAAAGAAAAAAATTATTATATACTTAAATCTATTACGGAGTGATCATTATGGCTGAAAAACTTACCATGGACAAACTCGTAGCCCTCTGCAAAAACAGAGGATTTATATTCGCGGGAAGCGAAATCTACGGCGGCCTCGCAAACACCTGGGATTACGGTCCTTTGGGCGCGGAGCTCAAAAACAACGTCAAAAAGGCGTGGTGGCAGAAGTTCGTCGTTTCGAACAAATACAACGTCGGACTCGACGCCGCGATTCTTATGAATCCGCAAACGTGGGTGGCGAGCGGACATCTGGCGGGTTTTTCGGATCCTCTTCTCGACTGCAGAGAGTGCCACGAGAGATTCCGCGCGGACAAGCTCATCGAAGACTGGC
>CACZPH010000047.1 GCA_902783025.1 uncultured Eubacteriales bacterium
AGGCCTTCCTTGCCGAAAAAGTCGAATACTACAACGGCTGCGACGTTTTTTTCGACGCGTATTACAAAGAGCATTTAGCGGAATACGAAGGAAAAATCGATTGCGTCGCTTTGGGGTGTACGCATTATTATTTCCTTTCCGAGGCGATCGGAAAGCGCACGGGTGTGCCTGTGTTTGATTATCTTGACGAGACGGAAAAAGAAGTTTCTCTGACTCTCATGCGAGTCGGGCGGAATCACAGTCGGAAAGAAAACACGCAATATTATGTGAAATAAAGGAAGAAACCGCAAGGTTTCTTTTTTTATTCGATTGACACAGCAAAAATATTATAATATAATCTATCTATGAGTAAGATTTTCGGTTTTGATCCTATAGTCGACGAAAACTCCGTCGTCCTGATTCTGGGCTCCATGCCGAGTGTGAGATCTTTGGAAAAAGCCGAGTATTACGCTCACCCGCAAAACAGATTCTGGCGCGTCGTTTTCGAGTTGACCGGGGAAACGGAAACGTCTGATTACGAAGAAAAGAAGAAAATACTTTTACGTCACGGGATCGCGCTTTGGGATACCGTCGGAACGTGCGTCAGAGAAGGGTCGGCGGATTCGGCGATAAGAGAGATCGAGGCTAACGATATCAGAGGATTGCTCCGGTCTTATCCGAAAATAAAAGCCGTTTTTACCAACGGCAAAAAGTCGGAAGAGGTATTTAAAAGGCATTTTCCCGATTTAAAATTTAATTATTTACCGTCGACATCTCCTGCGAACGCCGCCTTTTCTTACAAAAATCTTTATCGGATTTGGGAAAAAGCGCTAAAAGATTCAATAATATAATCGACATTTATCGACAAAATGCGGAATAAATTCTAACAAATAATTAAATTTTTTACAACATTGTTAAAAAACGCTTGCCATATCAAATTTCTTGTGATATTATTTAAGTATCGCAGATTCTGCGACAAATAAACGAAAGGGAACAACGGTATGGAAACGACGAAAGAAGATATTCAAAGAATTTTGCTTGAGTGCGGGATTTATCCGAATAAATACGGCTTTACTTACTTGACGGACGCGGTCATGATCGCTCTCGAAACGCCTTGCGGGGTATGCGAGCTTTACGAAAAAGTCGGTAAACTGCATAACGTGAAAGCCGCTAACGTAGAAAGATGCGTCAGAGTTTGTCTTGCCGATATACTCAACAGCGGTTCGATATTGCGCCTCAACGACTTGTTCGGGATGAAGATCGTTGACGAAAACACGTATCTGTCAAACGGAGACTTTATTGGAATTATTACCGTTTGCCTCGGAATGTCGAGAGGAAAGGGGTGGCGGGAAGGAGAAATATGAAGGTAGAAGAAAGGTTTATTAAGTACGTATCGTTCGACACGACGTCCGACGAAAATTCCGAAACGTATCCGTCTACTCACAGCCAAAGCGTTTTGCTGTCTTTGCTTGCCGAAGAACTGAAGAGCGTCGGCATGAGTAACGCCGCGTTCGACGGTAAATATACAACGGCTTATTTGCCGGGCAAAAAAGGCTCGCCCACGGTTTGCTTTATTTCTCACGTCGATACGTCGCCGGACGTTTCGGGCAAAGATATAAAAGCGACGATAACCGACTATAAGGGCGGAGATATAGTTTTGCCTTACGCTACAATAAGCGCAAGCGAACTTAAAGACTGCGTAGGCACTCGCGTTATTACTTCCGACGGAAGCACGCTTCTCGGCGCGGACGACAAGGCGGGCGTCGCGGCGATAATGACCGCTATGGAAAAACTCGTAAAGACGGATCCGTCCTCAAGATGCAATATCAAGGTAATGTTTACTCCCGACGAAGAGATCGGCAACGGAGTAAGGGACGTCGACGTGCGGGCTCTCGGCGCGGATTTCGGATATACGATCGACGGCGGTCCTTTGGGCGAGATCGAATACGAAAACTTTAACGCCGCGGGACTTGAAGTCACCGTTTTCGGCAGGAGTATTCATCCGGGTTCGGCAAAGAATATTATGAAAAACGCGATTGATCTGCTGTTTGAGTTCCATTCGCTTCTTCCGGTCGAACAAAGACCCGTAAACACCGAGGGATACGAGGGCTTTTATATGATAAAAGGCGTAAGCGGCGGAGTCGAAAAAGCCGAAGGATCGTACATAATCCGCGATCACGATATGCATAAATTTAACCAAAAGAAAGAATTTGTGCGTAGCGCGATCGAATTTCTTAACCGCAAGTACGGGGAAGGTACGTTTGTCGCCGAAATAAAGGATTCGTACTATAATATGTCCGACATCATAAATAAGAATTTTCATCTTATCGAATCGGCAAGACTCGCTTTCGAGCGCGTCGGCGTAACCCCGAAATCGATCCCCATTCGCGGCGGCACGGACGGAGCGATGTTATCGTACAAGGGCTTGCCGTGTCCTAATCTGTCGACAGGCGGCTATAATTTCCACTCGCGCACCGAATTTGTTCCGATAGAAAGCATGGAAAAAATGAGCGAAGTCGTAATAGAACTGGTTCGCATATACGCGAATAAGAATACTTGAGAGCTTGGAGGCGGATAATGAATATATCTTACGATAACAAATGCTTTTATAAAGACGGTAAGCCGTGGTTCCCTATTATGGGCGAATACGAATATTCGAGATGCGACGAGAGATACTGGCGCGAAGGTCTGCAAAAGATGAAGGCGACGGGCTGCAATACCGTGCAATTCTATTCGATTTGGATCCATCACGAGGAAGAAAAGGGCGTTTTTGACTTCAGCGGCAACAAAAATCTCCGTAAGTTTCTCAGTATTATCAAGGAAGAAGGGATGCTTTGCTGTATGCGTATAGGGCCGTGGGTGCACGGCGAAGTGCGCAACGGCGGTTTCCCCGACTGGATATACGAACAAAACTATATGTTCCGCTCCCGCGACGCGGGCTTTATGGCGGATGTGGAAAAGTATTTTACCGAACTTTACAAGCAAGCCGACGGATTTATGATCAAGCAGGGCGGACCGGTTTTCGCCGTACAGATCGAGAACGAATTGCAGGCAAGCTCGTGGGGAAAATACGGTTTGTGGGGAGGCAGGAGCAGGGAGGAAGCGGAAAATTACGTCAGAGCGCTTACCGCTCTTGCAATAAAAATCGGTTTTGACGTTCCCGTTTTCTTCGCAACCGGCTGGGGAAACGCTATCGTGGGCGACGCGATCCCGTGCTTCGGCGGTTATTGCGAGGCGCCGTGGGAGAACCATAGCAGAGTTTTGCCGCCGAGTAACGTGTATTTATTTAACGTAAACCTCAATTACGCCGCGATCGGCGAGTATAAGACAAGACCGGAGGATAATAACGCGGAAGTCCTCGAACAGACCGTTCCTTTCGCCACTATCGAACAAGGCGCCGGCATTCAGATGACGGACAAGCGCCGTCCCATAGTACGCGGGAAAGACAACGGAGCGATCGCGATATGCAATTTGGGTAAAGGCGTCGCGGATTTCGGGTATTACGTATATCACGGCGGTATAAACCCGAAAGGCAAGTTTTCGACGATGCAGGAGTATCACGACGCCGAAAAAAACAGCACGTTAGGTTGGGGGTTCTCTTGTAATCTCAACGAGTTTAATTACGATTTCCAGGCGGCTATTTCTCAATACGGTAAGATAGAAGAAGGGGGAAGAGAACTTAAACTCTGGAACTATCTGGCGTCGGAATTCGAAGCGATATTCTGCAAAGGAGCGGTTGTTTTGCCTTCCGACGGAGCGAAAAAAGCCGATGATTTCGAGTCGCCCAGACTTGCTTTCCGTGTTTTGGGGAAGAGCGGATTTGCTTTTTTCAATAATTTCAGCCGTTCGTACGATATGCCCGATAAAATGCTCAAGAAAGTCAAAGTCAACGCCGGCGGCGAACAAATCGTTTTTGACAAAATAATTCTGAAAAACGGTACGTATTTCGCATATCCGTTTAATCTTAAAATCGGCGATATGCTTATCAAGCGTATGACCGCGACGCCGCTTTTCGTCCTCAACGGCAAGGATCTCGTATCCTGGACGTGGGGCGACGAGTTTTCCGCAAACGTGGAAAATTCGGGCGACGGAAAGATAGTCAACTTAAGCCGCAACGACGCCCTTAACTCCTATAAGGTAACAAAGGCGGGAACGGAATACCTTATTGTGGCTAACGGCGACGTGTACGACGACGGCGGCAAAATAATATTGGACGCGACGGATAATCCGGTAATCAAAATATATCCCAAAGTCAGCGCGATAGAGGGCTTTACGAGGATAGAGGACGAAGGAGAATTCGCGACGTTTATACGGCATAACGACGTTTCGGCTACGGTTCACGTTGACGAACTCGCCCGCACGGAAACGCAGGCGGATTATCTTGTTACGACCGAGGTCGGCGGCGACGCGGATAACGTTTATCTTTACGTCGATTTTTCCGGCAATCTCATTGAACTTTACGTACAAGGAGAAAAGGTAAACGACCGATTCTATAACGGAGCGCCGTTCGAGATAGCTTTGAGAGATTACGGTTTAGTAAATAATAAACGGACGATGGAGATGATCCTGAGAGTGTTCGCTCTGAATAAATCCGCGGATATTTATCTCGAAAAACAACCGTTTTACGACGAAAACGGCGTAGCGCTTTCGCTCGACGGAGTAAGACCGAAAGCGCTGAAGAAATACGAACTTAAATTCTGAATCGGTAAAAAGAAAAACCGCTCGCTGACGCGAGCGGTTTTTTATAGTTGTTTATCTTTTTTGAGGAGCGGGAGTGTGCTTACACTCGAGCGCCGGGCCGACTCCGTGCTTGGGAGCGACGTAGGAAGCGGCGTTTTTGAGTATTCTCTTGATGGAATTGTAGCGGAAAGTCGGGAAAGTTTCGTGTCCGGGTTGGAAATAGAAAACTTTGCCGAAGCCTCTGTTGAATACGCAGCCGCTGCGGAAAACTTCGCCGCCCTTAAACCAGCCGATAAACACGAGTTCGTCCGGCGCGGGAATATCGAAATGTTCGCCGTAGGTCTCTTCGTGCGGAAGTTCGACGTATTCGCCGACGCCTTCGCAAATCGGGTGCGCGGGATTTACAACCCAAAGCCTTTCGTTGTCGCCGCTTTCTCTCCATCTCAAAGTGCCGGTGGTGCCGAGAAGCTTAAGGAAAGGCTTGGACATATGTGAGGAGTGGAGCGCGATAAGTCCCATTCCGCGCTTAACCCTGTCCGCGACAGCCTCCGCGACCTCGTCGGATACGTACTTGTGAAGTCCGTGTCCCCACCATACCAGAACGTCGGTGTCCTCAAGGTACTTAAGAAGCGCCGAGCCGTCTTCGCCTTTATCGTGCGGAACGAAAACGGTGTTTTTACCGAATACCGCCGCGATCGACTGACCGAATCCGTTGGGATATGCCTTCCGAACGCGCGGATTGTTTCTCAATCCTTCGTCGTTTTCACAAAAAACCGTAACTTTCATATTATTCTCCTTTTTTCGTTTGATTCTATTTTAACATTTACCGATATTATTTGCCTATCAATAATTGCTGAAAAATTCCCGAATATTTACTTTTGCATTTTTTCTTCGAGTATATTGAAGTAGTAGACCGGTATAGCGCTCCAGCCGTGGCAAAGACTGCCCGCACCGTTAAAGTCGTCTTTGCCTTCTTCGGTTTCCCAAAAAGACGTCGCTCCCGCGTCCAGCATTTTTTTGTAGCGCGCGCGTATATCGGCTAAAATATACTCCGAGTAGTCCTTGCCGGAAAGCAGCAGCGCGTCATAAACGAACGCGCGCATAGACAACGTGGCGGGAACGAGCGAGTCGTCGTTTATCATGGAGTCGAGCACTTTTTCGTCGGCGACTCCCGCAAGATATGCCATAGCCTGACCGAGTTGCGAGCGGCGAGCGTCGGAAGTGGAGAGCGAGTAAACGTCGCCGCTGAGGAAAGTTTCGTCGATAGCGCGTTTTGCGTCGGTAAGATCGATTTTTTCGCCGGTAAGGAAAGTGTAAAAAGGCGCTATGTAGACGAAGTAGCAGTTGAGTATAAGGTCGTATCTTTTCTCATAGCGGTCGTCTTTTTTGCGCGAGATCTCGGCAGCGTTGTCGCTTCCCCCGCTCCATTCGTAGAAGTTCCAGTTCGGATACGGAAAAGCCGGGATAAGACCGTTATCGTCAACGGAAGACAAAAAGACGCGCATAATTCTTTTTACCGTAGGTAATATTTCGGGCAAAATACTCTCGTCGCCGGTGTGTTTGACGTATTCGTAAACCTGCTGGATATAGCATAGCGAAAAGAACGGAATCTTGAGATTATTGCCGCACGGAAAGCATATCGGCAACAGTCCGTCGTTATTTTCCGATTGCGTCATAAGCAAAAGATTGGCGCGCTGGTATTCGTGCGAATCAAACGCGTAATAACCGCAAAGCATCTGGTTGCGGCTGTCAAGATTGTACAGCGCTTGCTCGCGCCACGGACAGTCTTCGTAATGCTCGTGCATACAGAGTTTCAGCGTGCGGATCGAAACGTCGTAGATCTTTTGGTCAAGCGGATCGGTAAAGCGTTTGTCTATGAGTTCGACCGGGTATTCCACGGGGCGAAGTCCTATATAATCGACGCTTATCGGAGCGCTCGCGAAAACCTGTAAGTATCTGCATCCGAGCCTGCGGAAGGGGTTAAGGTAAACGTTTTTGCCTTTTTTTGCGATATACTCGACGCTGAAATCCCTCTTGCCGATTATTCGCGCCGGCGCGCCGCCGCGCAAATGTTCGCCGTAAGAAATAAGGATCTTTTGCCGGGCTTCGCTTGTAAAATCGAGATCGAGAAAACCCGCCGTTTCTTCGCCGAGGTCTATAATATACGAATCGCCTGATCTCTCAATTTTTGACTTTTGGCGCTCCCTAAGGACTAAATTTTTCATATTGCGCGGCATAAAGTCGTAAGATTTGTTTACTTCTACGGAAGGCGCAAATTCTCCCGGCTTTGCCGTAGAGTCGTACAGAAACGAATTGCCGAGCTGAACGGTAATATTTTTGTGATATTCGTTTTTGTACTCGTTAAGTACGCGCGACGGTGTGGCCGCGGAAGAAAAAGCGACTTCTTCGCCGTCTTGCAGTACGGAGAAAATAACGCCCGCGGGCGCGGGAAAGTACGTTTGGGACACGTCGCCAAGGTGCCATACGTCGACGGTAAGTTCGCCGCCGCTGAAAAACTCGAACGAGTCGTAGTACTTTGCGCTCGGATTGTCGGCGCAGTTGCGGAAAGCGAAGAGTTTGCCGTCGGTATACGCGGCGAAATTGCCGTCGTAAGAGATATTGAGAGTGCATTTTCCCTTTGGAAGGACGGCGGTAAAACGCGCGTAGTCGTCGCTTTTGTACTCGCTTTTCGCCCATATCCATTTTGCTTGTTGTGAAAATCGCATAGCATGATCCTTATACAATGAACTATAACTCATTATAACACAGCGCGAAGTAATTTTCAAGCGTAAACCGAAAATCGGGATACGCTTTTTAATTCTTTTTCGACTCAAGAGGCACAACGGCTTCTTACTCTTGACAAATCGATCGATAAGATATAGAATTATACCGAAGAGGTGCTATATGAAACAATCTACCGAAGCAATGATCGAAAAGGTTCTTTCACGCAATAGCTTGACGTATCTGAGCGATACCGTTCGCAAGGCTGTGGACGAGTCGCGGAAGCGCGTTAAGGCGGGCGGCAAAGTAGTGGTTTGCGGCAACGGCGGCAGCGCGGCTGACGGCGCGCATATCGTGGGCGAGCTTATGAAAGGTTTTTTGCTCGAGCGTAAACTTTCGTGCGCGGACGCGAAGAAGTTCGAGAAATCGTGCGTTGACGGCAAAAAGCTTGCCGATTCTTTGCAGTACGGAATTCCCGCTGTAGCGCTTAGCGGCGCGGAGGCTATTTCGACCGCTATCGCAAACGACGTGGGCGGGGAAATGGTTTTTGCTCAGCAAGCCTTTGCGCTCACCGAAAAAAACGACGTGTTTATCGGCATTTCCACGTCGGGCAACGCCGAAAACGTCTGTCTTGCCATGCAGACGGCGACGGTAAAAGGCGCTTTTTGCATTGCGCTTTGCGGTAAAGGCGGCGGTAAACTCGCCACTCTCGCGGATCTGAGCCTCGTAGTAGACGAAAAGGAAACTTACCTTATACAGGAAAAGCACCTGCCTCTTTATCACCTGTATTGTATGTGTTTGGAAAACGAGTTTTTCGGGGAGTAAAATATGTACGTTGTGGGTTATGATATAGGCGGCACGAAATGCGCGGTTTCGCTCGGCGAAGCGGACGGCGAAAAAATAACTATTCTCGATAGGTTTGAAGTCAAAACTACCACCGATCCCGTCGCGACTCTCGGCGCTATGGAGCCCAAAACGCGCGAATTTTTCGCAAAGAAACCTGTAAAGAGTATAGGTATAAGCTGCGGCGGACCGCTCGACAGCAAGGCGGGGAAAATCTTGGTCGTGGCTAATCTTCCGGGCTGGGACGGCTTTGAGATAGTAAAGTATCTCGAAGGGAAGTTCGGCGTAAAGGCGTATTTACAAAACGACGCCAACGCCTGCGCGCTCGTCGAATGGAAGTACGGCGCGGGAAAAGGCACCTCGAATATGATATTTATTACCATGGGTACCGGGTTCGGCGCGGGGCTTATTCTGGACGGAAAACTGTACAGCGGCACCAACGACAACGCGGGCGAGGTAGGACACGTAAGAATGGAAAAGGACGGACCGTTCAGCTTCGGTAAATCCGGTTCGCTCGAAGGCTTTTGCGGCGGAGGCGGCATTTCGCGGCTTGCCGAGCGAATGGGCGGAGAGAAAGGGGTAAGCGCCAAGGAACTTGCAATGCGGGCGCGAGCGGGCGATAAATTCGCTTTGAGCGTATTCGAAAAAAGCGGCGAAGTTTTGGGAAGAGGCTTGAGCATTCTTATCGATATACTCAATCCCGAAAGAATAGTAATAGGCGGAGTGTTTATGCGCTCGGGAGACTTGTTTTTGCCGCCCATGACGCGCGAACTCGAAAAAGAATCCTTGTCTTACGCTCTGAAAGTCTGCGAGATAGTTCCCGCAAGTTTAAGCGAAAACGTAGGAGATTACGCTGCGATCTCGGTGGGAATAAGAGGGGAGTAAAGCTGCGGCGCAATATATTTATTTTTTCTCTTAACTAAAAACGACACAAAAAGGATAATTGTATGAAACGCATAAGTTATGACGAGTATTTGGATAAGGTGACCGGTTGTTTTCTCGGGAAGGCGCTTTCGGGGACGATAGGCGCTCCTTTTGAGGGCGTAAAAATGCCTATGGCTATCACCTTCAAAGAGAAGATGATCGACTCGATGCTTCCCAATGACGATCTGGACTTGCAAGTTTTGTGGCTTGACGTCTTGAAAGAGAAGGGATATGATTTTACTTCGTACGACTTGTTGGACAGATTCTGCAATTATTGCACTTATTCTCCGGGAGAATACGCTATAATGCGTAAGAATTACGAGTACGGCATATATCCTCCGTATTCGGGTTCTTTTAATAACGACTTCTATCGCGGCGGTATGGGGTGCCCGATAAGATCGGAAATATGGGCGTGCGTTGCCGTGGGGAATACCGCCCTCGCTACCGAATTTGCCTCAAGAGACGGAGTGCTTGACCATGAAGGCGAATCTGTATACGCCGAAGAATTTTTGGCTGCTTTAGAAGCCAACGCTTTTTTTGAGGACGATATCAGGGGATTGATCACAAAGTCGCTCGACGTCGTTCCGAAAAACAGCAAATTCTATTCTCTTGTATGCGATACCGTCGATTTGGTCGACAAATACCATGATATAAAAGCGGTATTTGCTTGCGTTCTGGATAAATACGGGCATAGAGATTGTACTAATATGCTGCAAAATCTATCTATAATCATCTCGGCGCTTCTTATCTATGATAAAGATATTATCAAGGCGTCGATGGCCGCCTTGAATTGCGGATTCGATACCGATTGTACTTGCGCGACCTTAGGTTCGATCATCGGAATTATCTTGGGCGCTGAGAGGATCTATAAGGAATTGGGGATCAAAGATCTGACGTACGTTTTGTCGGTCAAATCGGACAGAAGAAGCGATCGTATATCGGATCTTGCCTTAGACGTTGCGACGATCGGCGTTAAATTCGCTAAGACTGTCAACAAAGAAACTGAAATATACAATTGTAAATGCGATGACATTACTTTTGTTAAAGATAATGGCGTAAGAATGGATATCGAATATCTGAATGAGCCGTCTATATCTCCCGTCAAGCCTTGCGAAGTAAAGATAGTGTTATCGAATCTGGAATTGTCGGACGGAGTATTGAGTATCGACTATCCGGAGTATTTCGTCGGGGATAATAATATTGAGATCAAGCCCGTTGGCGGCAAAGTTACCGTAGCACTTAACGTCAGGATGAAAGACGCGGACGTCTATTATAAGAAAAATATCGTCAAAGTCAACGTAATTGAAAACGATAAAGTTGTCTTTTCTTCGTCGTTCGGGATCTGTGCCGCAGACGTCTTCAGAGTGGACGGCCCGTATTGGAGAACGGAGCCGGCAATAACTCCGGAAGAACTTGACGACGGAAGGCATTATTCAAGATTGTTTGTTGACGACGACAATTGCAAAAAGCAAGATAAAATCAGGGAATTTCATCTCAATTGCGCCGTAGACAGTACCACCGATTACGTGGATGTAGATAGATTATTCGATAAGTTTTCGCCCGGCTATAACGGAAAGAGCGTATCAAAATATTTTTACAGAGATAAGGATACCTTCCATATATCCGATTTCTCGTCGTTTAACGGCCCGGCAGTGTATTATTTATCCCAGATAGTATTATCCGACGAAGACAGAGAAGCTTACTTGTTGATAGGCAGGAGCGGACCTGTTAGCGTTTACTTTAACGGTAATAAAATCGCGGCGTACCATGACTGTACTTCGTCGACAAAAGAAAATATCCATCTCAAAGTAAACTTGAAGAAAGGCGAGAACAGACTGGTATTACGGCTTACTAAAGCTAATTCCGATACCGAATTCAGCGTGATTTTCGGTAAAAATAAACCGGCGTGCGGCGCACATATTACGGAATTGGGTTATAAGAAGATATAAAAGTATCAAAAAAAAGCACTCAAAAAGAGTGCTTTTTTTGTGGCGTATAAGGTGGGACTCGCTCCGCACTCTATGAGTGCTATCACGCCGGGAAAGGAAAATGCTAGATTCACTCGCATTTTGCCGCTTAGCGGCTACCCGCCGTTCGAGTCCGATAATGACCAAAGGCGGGGAGTAGTATACGGTGGGACGACAGGCGACGATTTTCCGTCGCCTTTGCACGACCGCTTTGCGTGCGTGCGCGAACCGATGACTGAAGTCAAGGTTCTTGCCTACCTTAGTAGCACAAAAAAAGCACTCAAAAAGAGTGCTTTTTTTGTGGTGCCGAAGGTGGGACTCGAACCCACACGATGTCGCCATCATCGGATTTTGAGTCCGACGCGTCTGCCATTCCACCACTTCGGCGAAAAAATATAGTTGCTATGTTATAATATCATACTTTGAAACGATTTGCAACTAAACCGCCGCAAAAAAATAAATTTTTCCGCTTTTGAAATGTGTCGATCGAATAAGTTTCCGGGATAATATATCAATCAATGCTTTAGTTTTGGGTAAAATAAACTTATAAAGTATTGACATAATTGAAAAACGGCGGTAAAATATAATTAAAACCAAACACGAAACGAAAAACCGGAGGAAAATTATGCTTGAGACCGAAATGAGAAACCCGAAAACGAAGAATATTTCCAAGGCGAGCACGCTCGAAATGCTGCGACTTATCAACGCCGAAAACGAGTATTCGGTAAAGAAAGTCGGTGAGGCTCTTGACGATATTGCACGCGCCGTTGATATGATAACGGAGGCGATCCGAGGCGGCGGAAGGTTGATTTACGTAGGTTGCGGCACGAGCGGACGGCTTGCGCTGGTAGACGCGTCGGAGTGTCCGCCCACTTACGGCGTGGATCCGTCGGTAGTCAGCGCGGTCATGGCGGGCGGGCTTAACGCGGTCGTCACTCCCGCCGAAAAGACGGAAGACAACGAAGAAAGGGGCAGGGCGGATATTTTACTCAAGAACCCTTCCGAAAAAGACGTCGTTATGGGCATTTCCGCGGCGGGCGGAGCAAAGTATGTCTACGGCGCGATGGAAGAGGCGAAAAAAGCGGGCGCGAAACTCGTTTCGCTCTCGTCAAACACGCCTTCGCTCATAGGTTCGGTCGCCGACGTGGAAATATGCGTGCATACCGGCGCGGAAGCGATAACCGGATCGACGCGCATGAAGGCGGGCAACGCGCAAAAAATGGTGCTCAATATGATAACTACGAGCGTAATGATAAAGCTCGGAAAAGTTTATGAAAACCTTATGGTAAATATCAGGCCCGTAAACGAAAAACTGGTAAAACGTATGATTTACATTACGTCCGAGATCCTCGGGTGCGACGAAAACACGGCAAAAACGGCTCTGGAGCAGAACGGCTACGATCTAAACGCGATAATAGCGATAAAGGAGCGTAATAATGATTAACGCGGAAAAAATCGGCAAGGAAATAAAGCGACTGAGACTGAAAAAAGGATTAACTCAGCACGAACTCGCCTCGCTTATCAACGTGAGTTTTCAGGCCGTTTCGGGCTGGGAGCGCGGAGTGGCGCTACCGGATTTTGACAATCTCATCGCTTTGTCCGAAACGTTCGGGGTGCTGGTCGACGGTTTACTTAAGCCGACATACGAGACGACGTTTCTCGGCGTTGACGGAGGCGGAACGAAAACGGAATTCGTGCTGGCGAGCGGCGACGGAAAGATAGTGAAGCGTATCGTTTTACCGCCGTGCAACCCCAACGACGTCGGAATAGAAAAATGCGTAGCCTTACTTTGCGAAGGCGTGGACGCGTGTTTGACTGACTATCCTGACACTGCAGGCGCTTTTTTCGGTATCTCAGGGTGCGGAATAGAAGAAAACCGCAGAGCGATTTACGATAAGATCTCGTCGAAATATTCTTTCGAAAGAATCGAAGTGGCGAGCGACAGCGCCAACGTATTCGGACTTATGGACAGCGACGTCGCGGTCATCCTCGGAACCGGAACGGGAGTATTCTACAAGACGAAAGACGGTAAAATTTCCGTGATCGGCGGCTGGGGATATCTGCTGGGAGATCCGGCGAGCGCGTACGAGATAGGTAAAGACGTAATCAGGTCGGCTATCGAATACGAAGACGGATTAAATACTTCAAAATATATCTTTGACGCCGTAACGAAAAGGCTCGGCGGAGGCGTTCGCTCAAATCTGCCTTCTATATACAAAGGAAGCAAATCATATATAGCGACTTTTGCGAGAATCGCTTTCGACGCGTATAAAGCCGGCGACGCGGAAGCGAAAAGAATAATAGAGAGTAATTTTTCGGAAGCTTCGGCGCTTGTCGGCGAAGCGATAAAAAGAACGGGAACTAAAGCGAAAATCGTTATTGTCGGCGGCGTGGCGGTAAATAACGCCGATCTTGTCGTAAAGTATCTGAACGCGTTTTGTCCGGCGCGTTACCGCGTATGCTCTCTGCCGCCCGTTTGCGGCGCGTGCAAAAACGCCGCGAAAGGTTTTGAGGACGAAAACGGGGATTTTTACGAAAACTTTACCGCGACCTATAAAGGATAAAGAAAAGACGGCTTCGGGCCGTCTTTTTGCCGTATCAATTTGCGAAATTCGTAATAAACGATTGAAAAAAAGCTGAAAATATAGTATAATTAAGCAAAGATTACGGTTTGGATGTAAAAATGGATAGTTTTATTTTAATTGACGGAAACAGTTTGATAAACAGGGCTTTTTACGCTCTTCCGCCGCTCAATAACGCGGACGGAGTACCTACGCAGGCGGTTTACGGTTTCGTAAACATGCTCGTCAAGGCGATCGGCGATTTTAAGCCCAAGTATCTTGCGGTCGCTTTTGATTTGCCGGAGCCGACTTTTCGCCACTTAAAGTACGACGGATATAAGGCAAAACGCAAAAAAATGCCCGACGAGCTCGGCGTTCAGATACCGCTTCTTAAAGAACTTCTCGCCATTATGGGGATAAAGATACTCGAAAAGCCCGGCTACGAAGCCGACGATATTATCGGCACGATGGCGAAGCGAAGCAAAGTCCGGACCTACGTGCTTACGGGAGATCGCGATAGTCTTCAGCTTATCGACGATACTACGAGCGTGGTCCTTACCAAGCGCGGAATTACCGAAACGCTTATTCTTGACGAAGAAGGGCTGAAAAAGGAATACGGACTCACTCCGAGTCAAGTGATAGACTTTAAATCCCTTGCGGGAGATACGAGCGACAATATTCCGGGCGTTCCGGGAATAGGAGAAAAGACCGCTCTTACTATGCTCGAAAATTACTCCGATCTCGACGGAGTATACGCGCATTTGGACGACTTGAGCGAAAAGACGCGCGAAAAAATGCTTGCCGGCAAAGATTCGGCGTACCTTTCGTATTTTCTAGCGACAATCGACGTAAACGCGCCGATAGAGTGCGCCGTAGAGGATTGCGCATTTGCTTTCCCCTTTTCCGAAAAGGTAAAGCAATACTTTATACGTAATAATTTCAAATCTCTCATCCGTCGCGACGAATTGTTTTGCGCCAGAGAGGAAGAAACGGAACAAAACGAAGAAACGAAGAAAGAAAACGTCGATATTTTTACCGTGGAAGATCTGTTCGCCGCGCTCGAAGGAGCCGGCGAAACGGCGATATTCGTGGGCGAAGACGTATTGTTTGCCGCGGATAAAAACAAACAATTTACCTTGAAAGTAAAACGCGATCTTATAGGCGACGGCGTATCTTTCGGCGACGCAATAAAAGCCGTCGGGACAATCTGCTCCGACGAAAAGATCAAAAAAATCGTATATGACGGGAAAAAGATGATGTATCTCGGCAAAAAATACGGTTTTTCGCTTAAAAACTTCGACGACGTAAAGCTTATGCAGTTTTTGCTGGACAATACGGTCGACGTCGAAGATCCCGAAGCTTATTTCGAAGGTTTGGGCAAGAAAGACGCGATCGCCGCCGCGATGATCGAAAAGACGGAAGAATTTCGCGCCATGATCGAGCATGAGGGCATGAATCGACTGTATTACGACGTCGAATTGCCGCTCGAAAAAGTGCTCTTCGATATGGAAACGTACGGCGTCGCGGTAGACTCGAAGCTTCTCGACGAGATAGGCGTAAAGTTTACCGCGCAAATGGCCGAACTTACCGACAAGATATATCGTGAGGCGGGTAAAGAATTCAACGTTAACTCGCCCAAGCAACTTGCGACCGTTCTCTTCGAAGATATGGGTATTCCGTATCCCAAAAAGACGAAAAAGTATTCTACATCTGCCGAAATTCTCGAAGAACTCGAGGAAGATCATCCGATAGTCAGAGATATTTTGCAATACAGGTTTGTGGCTAAACTTAACGGCACTTATATCGAAGGCTTAAAGAAACTTATCGACGACACCGGCAGAGTGCATACCGAATATAAGCAAATGCTTACGACTACCGGAAGGCTTTCGAGCGTGGAGCCCAATCTTCAAAATATTCCCACGCGCGAGGCGGAAGGTAAAATACTTCGCGGAATGTTCGTCGCCGGCAAGGACAGATTGTTGATCTCCGCGGACTACTCGCAGATAGAATTAAGGCTGTTGGCGCATTTTTCGCAGGATAAGAAGATGATCGAGATATTCAATAAAGGCGAAGATCTGCACGCGATGACGGCGAGCGAGGTTTTCGGCGTAAAGCTCGAAGACGTAACGCCCGTTATGCGGCGCAACGCGAAAACCGTCAATTTCGGTATAATATACGGTATCAGCGAATACGGACTCGCTAAAAATCTGCATTGCAAGCCTTACGAAGCGCGCGAGCATATCAATACGTATTTTCGCCAGTTCGCTTCGATAAAAGAATACTTCGAAAAAGTCGTCGCGGACGCGAAGAAAAACGGATATACGACGACTTTGCTCGGGCGCAAACGTAGAATACCCGAACTCAATTCCCCGAATTTTGCGGTAAAACAATTCGGCGAGCGCGCGGCGATGAACGCGCCTTTGCAGGGAAGCGCGGCGGATATTATAAAAATAGCCATGATAAACGTCGCGAAGGGACTTGAGAATACGAATTCGCACCTTATTCTCCAGATACACGACGAACTTATCATAGAAGCGGACGAGAAAGAAAAGGACAAAGTGATCCGTATTCTTAAAGAAGGTATGGAGAAGGCGTGGGATCTGCGCGTTCCTCTTTCGGTCGAAGCGGGCTGCGGAAAAACGTGGTTCGATTGTAAATAAGGAGATAAAATGAGATACGTTTTAGGACTTACCGGCGGAATAGCGTGCGGCAAAAGCGAAGTCGGTAATATATTCGGGGAATTAGGCGTAAATATTATCGATACGGACGAAATAAGCAGGTTTGTCGCCGCTCCCCCGCATAAATGTTATCGCGAAATGATCGAAGCGTTTCCGGATTGCGTCGAGAACGGCTTTATCAACAGGCGGAAACTCCGCGAAAAGGTGTTTTACGACGACGAAGCCCTGAAAAAACTCAATTCGATAACGTTGCCTTATATCAAAGAAGAAACGCAAAAAGCGTTGAGTAATGCCGACGGATTGGTTTTACTTGTCGTGCCTTTGATGTTTGAGAGCGGGTTTGATTCGTTTTGCGACTCGGTGGCGACGGTAAAATGCGACGAAGAAACGCGCATAAACAGACTTACGGCGAGGGATAATATTACAAGAGAACTTGCGCTTAAGATGATCGGGGCTCAAACGAGCGACGCCGAGCGCGAAAGGAAGTCGGATATCGTGATAGACAATAACGGAGATCTGATCGCGCTGAAAAAAACCGTTGCGGCGTTATGCGAAAAAATCAGGAGGCAAATAAACGCGTAAAAAAACAGCAATTTCATTGATCTTAACGCTCGTCGCTCTGTGTGCGGCGGCGTTTTTGACATTAAGGGCGCTTTTCCCGCGAAAATACGGGGCGACGGTCGCCGATTATTCGCAAATGTTCGGCGTCGACGAAGCTTTGGCTTTTGCCGTGATACGCGCGGAGAGCGGTTTTGACGCGAATGCCGTGAGTAAAAAAGGAGCGATAGGCTTGATGCAGCTCACACCCGCCACCGCCGAATGGTGCTGCGAGAAATTAGGCGACGATTTCGACGAAAACAGGCTTATCGAGCCCGCTTATAATCTTAAGATAGGAATATATTATCTCGGTTATTTGCTGGAAAGATTCGGTAACGTCGAAGACGCGGTCAGAGCTTACAATATGGGACCGAACGCATACGCGAAAACGAAAGAAAACGGAGGCGCCGTGTATCCCGAAACCTCCGCGTATCTTAAAAAAGTAATGTTTTACAAGAATATTTATATCATAATATACTGAACGTCGGCGAAGTTTATATCGTCTTGAGTTCGTTTTCGTCGATATCTCCGTTTCTCAGAGCGTTGCGGAGCATACGGCGGCTTTCTTCGATAAGTTCCCGATTTATCGATCTCGGAGATAATACGCGTATGCTCGAACCGAACGACATAAGCTTGCTTATCAGCGTTTTCCCGCCGTAGATCTCGGTTTTTGCGCGGTATATTGTGCCGTCGTCCTCTATGGCGTCGCTGCCCAGCCACTCGAGTATTTCGTCGTAAATAAGTGACGAAAACTCAAATTCGAGCGAAACGACAGTGTCCGGATCGAAATGACCTTTCAACGCCGAATATACGTCGCTTTCTTTACGCGTAAATTCCTTGTCGGTCTGCCTGATGTTCCGTATGCGCGAGAGTTTGAACAATCTGAAATCTTCGCGCTTGTGACACCAGCCGTAAACGTACCATACGCCTTCTTTGAGCGCGACGGCGTAGGGATCGAAATCCCGCTCGGAAGGAGTGTTGTAACGGTCGACGTAAGTGATGTTCAGCGTTTTTGTCGAGTATATAGCTTTATTTATTTCGTCGATGCGGTTGCGAAAAAGTTCCGGATTGGTCCATGATCCGGCGTCAATGACAAGCGTATCGTTTTTTATTACGTAATCGCTCGTTTCGTTATTGCGGCGCGATAAGTGTTCGAATTTGTCGATAATTATGTTTGTAAGCGAATCGTTGATGACGCTTGTGGCCTTGAGCGAAGAGATAATGGCGCGAAGTTCGTCTTTCGTAAAGTACGCTTTGTCTATCTTGAATTCGCCGGCGACGTAGTAACCGCCGTTCGGACCGTATATGGATCCGATAGGTACTCCCGCCGCGCAAAGAGTATCGATGTATCGCGAAACGGTGCGTTCGCTGATTTCGTATTTGCGCGCAAGGTATTCGCGCGAAGTAAGGTTGCGTCCGAGTAATGAAATAAGTATTCCGAATAAAACCGAATTTTGCATTTTATTTTTCCCATTTTTTCTTTATTATAAAATAGTTGACATACTGTTGTCAACTATTATGTGATATAATGTGCGTGTAAAATAAAAAAAGGAGATAAAAAGATGTTTATTTGCGCGGAACTTATAAAAGATGTAAAGATAGGGGAGATCATCGTCGTAAAAAACGACGTGTTCGGCAGCGGCATAGGCGGGTACCTCATTTCGGGAGAAAAAGTGGCGACCGTATCGTCCCGTCAAGCGGACGGCTGTGTGGATTTTTGGACGATAGCGTCCAATATCGAAAATAACAGAGTATTGTGTCGCGCGGCGATCAAAGGGGGAAGGCTTCTTATCCTTTCGACCGATTCCAAAGTTTTCGACGTATCCGAAAAAACTAACGCTTTTGCGGCTCTGACCAGATAAATCGTCGCGTCTCTTCCCGCCGGTTCTTGACCGAGCGGGATTTTATTTTCAAAAAAGCCCTTTTTTACTTTCATTTTTAAATAAAATATGATAAAATAATATATCATAATTTACATTTGGGAACGGATAATGAAGGTATTTCGTAAAATCTATTATATCGTGCTGCCGCTTTTGGCAATCGTGCTGTGTTCGCTTACTTTTCTCAACTCTTTTGTTTCCGCACCGAAAAGCCGTTTGAGCGAGAGCGAAATAAAAGGTTACGCCTCGACGATTTCGTCCGCGGGCAATCATGACGCGTACGACAACGCGTATTCGGCGTCTTCTTCGCAGTACAAGTCGCGCTCGGACGTTACGCTCGCTATTACCGACGCATTGAAAAACGATAGGTTTACTACGTACTATAACAGTGCGGGAACTACGGACTCGAAAATGTCCTATTCGAGCGCGTCTGGTTGTACTCTCAACGAACTGCTTATCTCTTCGTATAATCAAACGGTCGACGGGGAAACGGAGACCGTATGGACTCTTACGCCCGTTTTTCATTCGAAAGTTTATACCCTTGTTTCGACCGATCTTGCAAAGATCCCGAGTAAGGGCGGAGAATTCGGCGCGGCGCCGTCCGTAAAAGTGCAAAACGTCATCGCTTACGTTCCCGGTATCGTTACCCGTGCGGCGACGACGATAAACGAAGTCGACAAGACGTTTAGTGTGAACGAGAGTGAACTCGGCGACGTAATAATGCTTACGGCGCATTATGATTCGACCGTCGGCGACAACGGGTATGCGAATAACGGCGTGGCTGTAGGTTCACTCATTGCGTTGTACAAAAAACTCGCCTCCGGCGAGATAGAGTGCAGAAACGACGTCTTATTCGTATTTTCCGACTCTTCGTATAAGGCCGGACTCGGGTTGGGCGCGTTTTTGTATACCGATTTATACGATTCGGTTTTCGCCGGCGTGAAAAACAGAATAAAAATCGCCGCGAATTTCAGCGGAGCTAAGGGAAACGGCAGCAGCGTAATTATGGGCGGCGCTACGGATTCGGCTTACGGGGAGTTAGCGGGCTTTGCCTCGACTTTCAATAAGCACGTCTCCAGCGCTTTCTTAGGTAATATTTATCGTAAAATCTCTCAAAACGGTGATTTTGAGATGATGAAAGGGCTTAGCGCGATAGATTTTCTTACGCTGGGCGATGAGAATTCGATCACTTACGAATCCGATATCGACTCGTCGCTTGTAAATCAAATGTCAGCGCTGGCGTACTCGTTTGTCGATTACTTCAAAGATAAGAACCTCAAAGGACTCTCGACCGACGTGAGCGCGTCTTTTTATTCGTATCTTAACGCGGACTTCTACTATCCTGTATTTGTAGGATATATCTGGGGCGGTCTTATAATCGCGGTGTTGGCTGTCGCGGCGTTCTTTATTGTCAAAAAGAAAGCTTACGATCTCAAAAAGATCGCTTTCGGCGCGTTGGTTGCCGCCGTTACGGCGGTTTGTACGGCTGTCGGATGTTTCGTAACTTATATTATCGCGGCGCTGTTGCTGGGCGTGTTCGGAGTGATAAATCTCTCTTCGATATTTACGCTTACGATAAGTTCGCCGGTTTTCGCTATTGCGGCTTTTCTCGCGGCGCTTGCGTTCCACTTCGGTTTTTGTTCGATTTTTAAGGGCGTATTCGGCGCTAAATCGACCGACGTAGTGCGCGGCGGAGCGATATTGAGCGCGCTTGCGGGCGCGGTATGGTGTTTCGTTTCTCCCGCCACCTCGTACGTTTTGGCGCTGGCGGCGCTGCCTTATGCGGCAATACTTCTTGTCAGCGTGCTTACAAAGGACGCTTTCAGATCCAAATTCGGCTTCGATATAGAGAGAATGTTCTTCTACGCGTGCGCGGCGGCCGTTTTGCTTCCCATTACGCTTGCCGAAACGGTTTTGCTCGGCAAATTCGCTCCCGCATATCTGGCGGCGATCGCTTTCGCGCTTCTTTCGCCGTTTTTCTGTTCCGTTTCGCCTTACGTCGATTTCTTCCTGGCGGCAATTAAGCCTCGGCGTGAAGAATCCGCGACTGTTCCGGACAACAACGCACAAGTACCGCAAAACGAAGAAACGGCGGCTTTGAGGAAGAAAAAAGACGTTCCTTACGCAAATCGATCGCTTTTGTGCGTTACGGCGACGCTTATCGCCGCGGCTACGATAACTCTTTGCTCGGTTATTTCGCCCGCTGTTTTTACGCAGTCGCATTTAGCGGGCACGGACGGTATTTACAAAAACGCTCTCGTTTATTCTTTCGGCAGCAGCGGAGGCGAGAACGACAAAAAGATAATCATCAAGGATCTTGACTTCTACTCTAAGTATAAGGCGCAACTCCAAAACTTTAGGTGGAGCGACCGCGACGGAGCGTACGTAATGAACGACGATACGTCGGACGCGGATCTCCCGATAAAAGCGGGCGGACCTTTGGTTCAACTCGACGCCAATAAAAATATGTTCGTGCTCGAAAACAAAACGAACGACGTAGAGTTTACGAAGGTGACGATAGAGTCTTTGACCACGGATTTTACAATAGGATACGTCAATATAGTGGGTTCGCTTTCTTCGTCGTCGGTTACGACAGGCGGAATGAGCGAAACGGCGTACAGGACGACAAAGTCCGAAGACGGACGGAGCGTGACGGCGTATTTTCCTGCGGGTTACGGAACGCGCAACGCGATAGAAGTTTTCGCGTCCGGGGCGCCTAAGAGCGGCGAAGGCAAAGTGCGCGTTACGGTCGAAGAAAAAATAATCTGCGGCGACATATACGGCTTCGGCATTCTTGACGGAGTCGCGAAAAACAATTCCGAAGTCGCTAAGCTTCGTACCGCTCTTTCGGGTATGGAAGGCGCGCCGAACATTTACGTGAATATGGTATGCAGGTTTGATTGCGGAGTTTATACCGTTTTTAAGAATTGATTTGACTTAAAAATACAAAAATCCCCGGGTTGTTTCGTTAACTCGGGGATTATTTTTTGCGTAATTGATTTTTAATTGTTTTGTTCGATAAGTTTTTCGACGATCTGGATCGCGTTTGTGGCGGCGCCTTTCCGGATATTGTCCGCTACCACCCACATATTAAGACCGTTTTCGACGCTGTCGTCGATACGTAGCCTGCCGACGTATACCGGATCGGTGTTTTCGATATCGAGAGGCGTGGGATAAACGCCGTTTTGCGGATCGTCGCACATTACAATGCCTTCGGCTTCGCTTAAGGTTTTCTTTACGCCTTCAAGCGTGATCGGCGAATTGAATTCGACGTTTATGCTTTCGCTGTGTCCGTAATATACCGGAACGCGTACCGTAGTAGCGGTGATTTTCAGCGACTGATCGCCGAGTATCTTACGCGTTTCGTTTATCATTTTTTCTTCTTCTTTTGTGTAGCCGTTGGGTAAGAAAACGTCAATATGCGGAATCACGTTTCCGAATATAGGCTTGGGGAATTTTTTGGGCTTTTCGCCGTTTACGCCGTTTTTGAGATCTTCGTAACCTCCCATTCCCGCGCCGCTTACCGCCTGGTAGGTAGAGTAAACTATGCGCTTGATGCCGTATTTGCGATGAAGAGGAGCGAGCGCGACTACCGCCTGTATCGTCGAGCAGTTGGGGTTCGCTATAATATTATTGTGTTTTTTGAGATCTTGAGGGTTGACTTCCGGTACGACGAGCGGAACGGAAGGGTCCATTCGCCAGCAACTCGAATTGTCTACGACTACCGTATTTTGTTTGGCAAAAACAGGCGCGAAGTTGCGCGAAGTCGCGGCGCCTGCGCTGAAAATGGCAAAATCGATTTTGCGAGCCTTGACGGCTTCCTCGGTAAGCTCGATCACCTCGTATTCTTTGCCGTCGAAAGTAATTTTTTTGCCGGCGCTTTTTGCGCTTGCAAACGGGTAAAATTCGGCGATAGGCAGTTTCCTTTCCTGCAGAACTTCAAGCATTTTTCTTCCTACCATTCCGGTAGCGCCTACGACGGCGACGTTGTACTTTTTCATATCGATCTCCTGTGACGCGAGTTGCGAAATATCCCATATAATAGCACAATTATTACCCGATGTCAATACCGAATAAAAATTTTTGGGCTAAAACGATTGATAAAATACTATTATTATTGTATAATATTCGTATGCGCGAAAATTCCGGACACGAAACAGTTTCACGATCGGTCGCCGACGATATGCCGCGCGGCGCGTCGTCATTTACGAAAAAGCGTAAGCGTGCCGGCAAATTAAGCCGCAAGAACGCGAGATTATCCCGTTTATTATCGGCGATTGTCGTAGAGGCGGACGACGAAAACGGATACGATTTGTTCTTCTCTCTTGCGCAAACGTGCGAAAAACTAAACTGCGCCGTAGTTTTGGCGGCGGATTCCGACGGATTTCGCGATAAGCCGATACTGTGGGTAGTGCCGGGCGAAGAATTCGTTCCGTTAGAGCGCGACGGAAGGTATGACTTTTCGATCAGAATATATCCCGAAGGCGACCGTACGGCGGCTGTTGAAGCGGCGAAAGCGCTCGGCGCCGAAGAGATCGGGAACGGAAAGCTTTCTAAGGCGTTTTCCGATATTTACGAACTCGAAAAGTTTGCCGTCGGGTTTGCCCGCGGCACATTCGGAAGCGACGCGGGAAACGGGACTTATACGACGATCGTGTCGGAGAAAATGATTTTCCCGCTGTACGGGAACGAAGAATTGAAAAAAAGGTATTTTGCCGGGCGCGCCGCGAAAAAAACTCATTTCGATACGCGCGCGGGCGAAATCGCTCAAAATAACCGCCTGATCGCAACGGGAACACGAAACGGCGACGGAAGCGCGGACGGAATTATCCGTATCGCGCGTCGGTTCGCGGAGGAGCATAATGGCTGAAAGACAAGGATTATTCAACAGACTTATTATGGGCAAAAACAACATGCCCGATTTTACTCCGGAAAAATTACCCAAAAGCAGACTCGCGCTGTACTGGGACGTTTTGAAAAATAATTTTTTTAAGATTTTTCTGATCAACTTACTTCTTGTTCTGTTTACTTTACCTCTTATCGGATTTTTGGTTTTCATGCATTTTAACCGCGAAGGTTTCGGTATGGCGATCAACGGAACGGGCAATTTCGGTATAGGGTATCCGGTGATTACCGACGCCGAATCGCTTTACTCGTCGATGCTTACGAGCGTAGGGTTGTTCGAGACTTTCGGCTCGATCGCCGCTTTCTTCGTTATCGCCGTTGCCATGGCGGGGTGTGCGTACGTTATGCGAAGGCTTGTTTGGGGCGAAGGCGTAAGAGTGTGGACGGACTTTAAGCAAGGAATAAAAAGCAACGTAAAATACTTTCTTTTCGCCACGTTCCTTGTTTCTTTGCCTTATTTCGTGGTAAGATTTTGCTTTATTTTCTTGCCGCACTACGATCTTCCGGATTGGGTCAGGATATTGATACAGGTAGTCAGCGTGGTGTTTTTCGTGTTTTTGCTGATTACTTTGATGTATTTTTGCACTCAATGCGTCACTTATAAGCTCGGATTTTTCGATCTGATCAAAAACAGCCTTATTTTTGCGCTCGGACTTCTGCCTCAAAACATTTTGTTTTTCGCTCTCAGCGTAGCGTTTTTCGTGCCGCTTATTATTTCTCCGACGACTTTGTTTTTGTCCGTGCCGTGCGGCGGAGTTCTGCTGATATTCGGTTATGCGAATATGCTGCTTATATGGACGGTCTTCAACCATTACGCTTACGATAAGTTTATTAACGACCACGTCGAGGGCGCGAAGAAGAACAGGAATATGTATGTGCCCACCGAGGAAGAAAAACTTCGTCAAAAGCTCGATTATATCAAGACGCGTAATACGATCTACGGTTCCGCTTACGCGGCGCGTAAACTCAGCAGTATAGACAAAGGTCAGTCGATAACGCCGCTTTCGTCCACTTTCAACAGGAACGATCTTTTAAGGCTTGCCGACGAAAAGAAGGCGATGAGCGACGAGATCGAGGCGGAAAGAGAGTCCGCCGGCAGAGAGATCGAGGCGGAAGAAGAAAGACTCGAAGAACTTCTTAACGCCGAAAAAGAAAAGCAATCGAAAAAAAGGAAGAAAAAATAATGTACGAAACGCTCGGCAGATATTACGATATATTTACCGCTGACGTAAAGTACGACGAGTGGTGCGATTTTGCCGTCGGGTTTTTTGACGGAACCCGCGGCGCGGACGTCGGATGCGGAAGCGGAGGGTTTACGTCAAGACTGGCTCTGCGCGGTTATTCGGTGATCGGCGTCGACGGAAGTCCCGAAATGATCGCGGCGGCGAATAAGAACGCGGCGAAGCTCGGACTTAAGACCGTTTACGCGGTACAGGATTGCGAAAAGTTGTCGTGCGGGCAAAACCTTGACTTTGTTACCGCGGTATGCGACGTCGTAAATTATCTTAAATCTCCGGGAAAATTCTTCGTGAGAGTGAGAAAATGCCTCAAAAAAGGCGGGGTTTTCGTCTTTGACGTGAGTTCGAGATATAAAATAGAAAATATCCTCGCAAATAACGTTTTTTCGGACGAAAAAGACGGAGTGCTGTACGTGTGGTCAAACACGCTCGGCAAAAATAAAATCGATATGTTCCTGACCTTTTTCGAAAAAGGCGAGGACGGTAAGTACGTAAGAGCGGACGAAGAGCAGACTCAGTATATTTATGACGCTCGCGATCTTGCGGACGAACTCGTCAAAGCGGGCTTTGACGACGTTAAGATCTATGACGGATACAAAAATAAAAAGGCGACGGACGATTCGGAAAGATTGGTTTTCGTCGCTGAAGCAAAATAACGGAAAGACCGGAAGATGGGAAATACGATAAAACTTAAAAACGACGCCGAATATTTGTACGACAAGGGTTCGAAGTACGCCGACGACGGCGATTTTCTGACAGCCCTGGATTACTTTTACAGATCGTACGAAAAAAATCACGATTACGAAACGCTTGCCGATATCGCCGTTTGCTACGAAGGCTTGGGCGAATACGAAGAGGCGCTCAGGACGTATTATGAGATGTTCGCGATACACTCGGACGACTCGGAAACGTTCGTGGACGTTGTGGAATGTCTCGTTCAGTTGGGAAGGACGGGAGAAGCGGTCTATTATATCAATTACTGCGGCAACAACGATATTTTCGAGGGATTGTTCGACGTCGAGAACGCGCCTAAGGAAGGCGGGAAATTCCACGTTCTCGATCGCTACGACAATACCGCCGCGGTAGCGATAGCGCAAAAACTCATTCGGCACGGCGAGAGCGATTACGCGCTCGAGATACTGCGCGACGTACCGGAAAAAAGCCCGTCGTATATCGAGGCGCTCAACCTTATTGCGGCGATATATTTCGAACAGGAAAAGTATATCAACGCGACTATCGTATGCGACACGGTGCTTGCCGTCGACGAAAAAAACGTAGAGGCGCTGACGACGAAAATCGTGTGCTTGTATTGTCTTAACGACATGGCTAAGGTCGACGCGCTGAAAAAAGTCGTCCTTTCCGTCGAGACGGAAAAATCTTCCGAAATCGAGAAAATCGCGCTCGCCATGCAGCAGATCAAAGACGACGAAAACGCGCTGAAGTATTATCTTAAGCTTTCGTCTTACAAGACTTACGATCGCAACACCAATCTTGCGATAGCGATACTTTACCATAATCTCGGAAAAAGCGATCTGTCGCATAAAACTCTCGTATATCTTGCGAAACTTTATCCTATGGATAAGGTGGTAAAGTATTACGGATCCCGCTTGTATTACGACGAAGAAAGGTGCGAAGTGTCGTTTGATTTGCCCGTCGCCGAGCAAAAAAAGCGTATCGAATACTTAGAAGGCGTGCTTACCAAGCTTAAAGACGTCGGAAAGATCACCGAGCGGGCAAAAAAAGACGAGGAATTTCTGGAAACGATAGAATGGTTGCTGTTTTCGCAGCAGACCGCCGTCTCCGGTCACGTGGCGAATTTTCTCGCTCAACATAAATTCTGGCATCCCCTTATAAGAAGTATGCTCGTTTCGCCTGACGTGGTGTACCGCGTAAAACGCGAATGTCTCGGTACTTTCTTAAAGTACGCCGACAAGAAGAGTTTTGCGATGTACGTGCAGGATATCGTTTTGTTTTATCATCCCAAGCGGCCGAAAATCGGTGAAAACACCGTGCTTGCCGACGCGTACTGGAACGTTTACGCGTTGCTCGCGTTTATGTCGGAAGGATTTGATAAGGCGATAAACAACGCTTATAAAAAGTTTTGCGCCGTCCTTGACAAGGTCGAATTTACTTTTTATCCGGGCGCGGCGGAACTCAGCGCGCTGTTTGCCGTTACTTCCGCTCTTAATCCGTTTTTCAGCGAAGAGTCCGAGGTATGCCATATAGTAGGCGCGGATCCGAAACAGTACGGGGTATTGAAGAAGCTTTACGACGAAGCAAAGGAGAAGTAATATGATTGACTTTGATAAACTTTTTAACGATTATCTTCACAAATGGATCGAAAAGCATAAAGATTCGATGACAGCCGACGAAATGGAAAACGAGATCACGGGCGTTTTCGACGAGTGGCAATATTCCGCCTGCAAAGAGATCGGCAATAAATCTCCGCGCGAATATTTCGACTCGAAGACCGACGGGGAGCTGTTAGCCGAACTTATTGAGTATTCTTCCGTAAGCGGCGCGCCGGCTATTCTTCTCGACACGATAACCGACAGGGGCTGCGCGGACGGTCTTATCGCTCTGATAAACGGAAAATACGTGCCGCAAGTCAAAATACAGGCGCTCAATCTTCTCAACGAGGAAAGCGCGGAAATGCCGCTTGATAAGTGTCTTGAATTTGCGCGCGACGAAAGCGGAGACGAAGGGCTCAGGGAACTTGCCGTCGAGATACTTTGCGATAACGCCGACGCGGTAAAGGATAAAATTTTCGCTCTGCTTCCCACGGCTTCGCTGAAACAAAAAGGTATTTTTGCCGAGATCCTTGTGCAGGCGGGCAAAGACGACAGGACTTTTGATCTTCTCGTCGAAATGCTCGAAAAGGGAGATAATCTCGCGCTTTACGCGTCGTTCCTCGGCAAATACGGCGACGAAAGAGCGGCGAGCTACTTGTATAAAAAACTTGACGATTGCAATTACGCTGATTATATGGAAGTACGCAACGCGATCGAACAGCTCGGCGGCGTCGTGGACGAAGAGTACAGAGACTTTGCCGACGATCCTTATTATCAGGCGCTGAAAAATATTAAGTAGGAGAAAAAATGAAACGTCTTATTACACTCGAAGACGTAAGAAAAAACGAGGATTTTGCGGCTCTGATAGAGAGAGCCAACAAAAATCTCGAGATGATGGGATATACCGAACACGGACTC